>JADHTJ010000151.1 GCA_016785015.1 Anaerolineales bacterium | reverse complement strand
TCGTTGGTTCTATAAGTGGTGCAATGTTTTGTAATAGTGCTAAAATCTCTGTCATGGGCTTCCTGTAGTTGTTGTGTCTTGGTGGATAACAACTTTACTACAGGTTGCCCTTTTGCCTTATTTTTGGCGAAGGTATTGTCATCCTGACAAACATCTTCTCGGCTTTATTGTCACTTTTCAGAGTTCGTACTCTATCTGAACAAGAAAAAAATCTGGAAATCCTGATCTTACGCTAACAACTGGCGATCCTCCAACGCAAAATTAGTAAACCTATCAAACCCAACCGCTCTGACAAAATGATCTTGAGTGTTCTCACCAAAAGGCTGAAGAATATCTCCCATCGGTCCATAGCTCAATTACAGTCTGTTATTCGTATCTTCAAGCCAAGTACTGTGCTCCGATGGCATCGACAACTTGTTCGTCTCAAATGGACCTACAATGGCAATAACAAAGGTGGCAGACCTCCTATCGACAAGGAACTCGAAAACCTGATCATTCGCTTAGCAAAAGAGAACCCCAGTTGGGGCTACGGCAAGATCGAAGGCGAATTACTCAAGCTGGGCTTCATCGCTCGCCGCACTACTATCCAAAACAAGCTGCGAAAACATAATATCCAGCCTGCTTCAGTGCGTGGGGGCTCTGTCAGCTGGCGCCATTTGATGTCAAATTACAAAGATCAAATCCTGGCCACGGATTTCTTCACCGTCGAAACCATCGCCCTGAAAACTTTGTATGTACTCTTCTTCATCGAACTCGGAACACGACGCGTTCATATATCTGGTGCCACCCCCAATCCAAACCAATTGTGGACTACTCAACAAGCCAGAAACCTGCACTGGGAAATCGATAATGCTGGCCCATCCTTTCGCTTCCTGATCCACGACAACGACAAGAAATTCTCAACTATGTTCGATACTGTTTTCTTTTCCGTAGATTTTATGGTCATCAACACTCTCTATTGTGCTCCCAATGCCAACTCCTTCATGTAACGCTGAATCCGCTCTGTCCGAGAAGAATGCCTGAATCATATTTTGATCATCAACGCTGCCCACCTTTTCAGTGTGCTGCTTGAATATACCAACGACTACAACAACATTCCTCGCCCCCATCAAGGGATCAACCAGCGATCTCCGCTACCGCGCGGACAGCCGTCTACCAACGGATCAATCCAAAAACATAAAATACTCGGTGGCATCATCAACGATCACTACCGAGCGCCCTCGACCAATTCACATTTTCTCATCAACTGAGATATTTTGCAGTTGAGAGCATTCGGATTTCTTTTCGCTGATCTTTCTGCGCGCATCAAGGGCAATTAATGGATACAGCCTGTATGTTTTCCTTTTGGTTTCCCCCATCAATTTATTATTTTACACTCTTCCGGTTTTGAGATTATTGTCGAAATCTATCCTGCCCGTTAGGAATTTACCCTCCGCTAAGGTTTTTGTACCTTACGGGCCTGGCCCTGGCTGAGAAAGCTTTGCTGCCGCGCAGAGAGCGCCGCAAGGTGATGCTCGTGCTGCACGACGGTGAGCCGGTTTACAACGGCGACATGGGTAACGATTACCAGAAGTCGCTGAGCAGACTGCGCCGCATGGATCGGCAGGGCATCACACCCATTGGACTGTATCTCGGTGAGAGCTACAATATGGACCAACTCGAGGCGCTCTTTCCCAGACTGGTGATCACCAGCGGGGAGAGACTGCCGGAGAAGCTGGGGAATATGTTGAGGAGCTTAGTTTGACGGAGGAAGAATATCGCAATACCCTGAAAGGTTTATTCCCCTTCAGCGAAAGAGCGAGGTCAACAGCCTCGCTCTTTTTATTACGCTTTAGCGACAAAACGCTTTAGGGACATTCACTTATGTGTCCACTTGGAGTATAATGTGACTACATATTAGAGAGGTGCTGAATGACTCACACAAGTATTCGAGACTTGAAAGCCAATCTGAGCAAGTACCTTCGTCAGGTCGAGAGCGGAAAGACAATTACCATTACCAAGCGGGGGAAAACTATTGGGCGTATAGTACCCGAGGGCGTACCGCTAGAAGAACGTATGCAGGCTCTGGTAACCGCAGGATTGGTTTCATGGAATGGTCGTTCACTTCCTGTCAGGAACCCGGTAGCCACCAATCGTGGCCCCAAATTGATCTCTGACCTGGTAAGCGAGGATCGCGATGTCGATTACCTACCTTGATACCAGCGCGTTGATCAAGCGCTACATCGAAGAGCTGGGCAGTGAAGAACTGAAAGAGTGGTGGCCTTCGATGGATCTATTCGGGGCCGCTTTGATCACACGCGCCGAGATGGCAGCCGCCCTTGCCAAAGCCAGCCGGATGAGATGGTTGGAGACAGAGGCGGCGCAGCAGGCCTGGAATATATTTCTGGAAGACTGGCAGACAATAGCGGTGATCGAGATTACTAATGTTCTTGTAGAGCGGGCAGGCGAATTAGCCTGGAGTGATGGCTTGCGCGGTTATGATGCCGTTCACCTGGCCGCCATGATTACCTGGCAGGATGCCTTGGGGCAAGAGATCACCCTGGGAACTTTTGACCGTCAATTGTGGGAAGCCGCTCATATACGGGGAATGAAGTTGTTCCCAGAAGACTTGCCCGGGATGCTGGATAGACAATCGTAGCAAGTAACGTGTTGTGAAAAGATACCTTCTCTACTTGCAGCATGCGTATGATATGGGCCCACATGGACGGCTGCATTTCCATGCAGATTTCGATATTGTTGAAGCGGCGCGCCAGGCTGCCGCGGCATCAGAGATGTACGGCTATCAGATTGAAGATTTGCAAATCAGGGATGTAGTTGAAAAGGGGTTAGTAGGGGAATCAGGATTCAGAGATAAATGAAGGCGAGACATGCAATCGTTGGGAAGACGAAGACGGCCAGATCCACGATTGGTGGAAGATAGCTGTCGACGACTTCCAGGTCCTTGACTACGTCGAGGATTGATCTGAACCCCTCAGGCCACCCGCCTGAACGGAGAAGCGCGTCTCAAGACGCGCTTCTCTACCTTTCCATCCATTATATTCTGCACTCTGAATCACTTGACTTGGTAATTTGTCCACCCCCATAAAAATCTGGCTATTATTTATTCGCTAAATTCCCAAATTTCTACCACGCGGCTAGCACGTTCGCGTTGATCATTATCCAGGGTAGCAAGAGGTAAAGATAGTTGTTGTGCAACGGCGATATAGACTGCATCAGCACCACGCACCCCCAAATCAGCACCTGCATCAACAGCGGCTTGAACTACACTTTGATCCATCTCTACCAAACGCAGATCTGGCAAAGCTTGCAATGCTTCCACTGCCTTCTTGGCTAACTCACTATTCCCAGTGCGGCGTGAGATAGCAGCAGCAACTTCAACCAGCAATAGGGTAGGAGAGACAAACTGTACCCCTTGAGCTCGCTGCGCATCCAACCATTGACGGCTGAGTTCATGGAAAGCGTCTTGAGCAATCAGACGGGCTACCCACAGGCTGGCATCCACCACGAGATAATTGCTCACGAACGCCCCTCGGTAACAGCTTCGACGCTGGTAACACCTTCAGGCCAGCGCGCCCCTATCTCTGCCGCCAGCACATCTAACCGATCCCACGCTTCTGTAATATCAGATTGTGGTGGGCTTTTAACGGGCACTACCAAAGCAACGACTTCCCCACGGTAAGTCACTTGAATTTCCTGGCCATTCTCACGTACCTGGCGAATCAACTCACTGGCTTGCTGTTTTAGCTCTCGAACACCGACAGTAACCATTTCAACCTCCTGACAAAAAAATAGCTCCACATATGTGGGCACATTGATTGTATCACAATTATTTCAATATCAGATACCCGATTCTGGCCTCATTCGAGGAGGCATTTATCTTATAATCTACGCGATGAAAAGATACCTTCTCTACTTGCAGCATGAATATGACTCCGGCCCTCATGGGCGGCTGCATTTCCACAATGATTTTGATACAGTAGAAGATGCGCGCCAAGTTGCCGCGGCATCGGGGATGCACGGCTACCAGATTGAAGATTTGGTGGGTAGGGAGGTTGTTGAAAAAGGATTAGTGGGGGATTTAGCAATCAATTCTCAGGGGAAGCAGTAACTGACACAAATACGCTGCTTCACAGCTTACCCTTGTATGTTGAAGCCCATCCGAACAGCGCCTTCCATTTCTGGGATGGATTGAACTTGAACACAGTGCCACTGCGGCGCACGTCAATGTAGAAGGTGCCAAAATTGATCAGGGTGACTTTCTCTTCCCGTTTCATGGCCTGGTAGATTTCATCCAGGCCTGTTTCTAAAATTGGAGCAACAGCATCTTCGGGCTGCTTCACTTGTTTAGCCACGGCTCTGATCCATTCTAGTTTGTTCATGGGGTCACTCGTTTGAAATAGATTTCAGGTACAGTTCTTCAACCTTTTGGCGTGCCCAGGGCGTGCGGCGTAAAAACTTCAAGCTGGATTTGATGCTGGGATCGTTGCGAAAGCATTGGATGGGAATCCACTTGCCCAGTTTTTCCCAGCCGTATTGATCGACCAGATAATTCAGCATCATCTCAAGCGTGATGCCGTGCAGGGGGTTATTGGGTTGCAGGTTTGTCATCACCCATCTTCCCCCAACTCATCCATAATTGACTCGAACTTCATCATTGCTGACTCCATATCCTCAACAATCTCTTTCACCAGCACATCGGGATCAGGTAGATTCTCCGTGTCCTCCAAGAACTCATCCGTCCACGCCTGCTCGCGGCCGATTTTCTTACCATCAGAATTGAAAATATCAGCATTTTTCATGATATTACTATCGGCACACTGATGATTCTCTCTAAGCAAGATACATTCTTTATGGCAAACTTTCGCAGGCCCGATTATCACCATCATCCAGATTGTGGATATCACCCGCGCCCAAGCCCATACAATATTCGAAACAAGCCTGGGCTTCGCTTTGCGTACGAAAAGAATCGCAATTACGGCTGTCTGCCCAGCAGGTGCAGGGTGGTTCTCCGGGAGCAGGAGAGGGCCAGGGGGTATTCGTGGGTTTCCACATTCCAGCCGGGGATAATTGTGCTTGATTCTGAGCATGCTCGAAGGTATCTGCACAGGCATCCGCCGGGGTTCCGCTTTCAGCATAAGCAAAACCCTGGCGTATCAATTCATGGTTTACGAAAGTATCGCCGACAAACAGGTAGCGCTGTAAATACTCACCGGCATCTTGACCGTTTTGGCCGCTGACCAGCGTAACCCATTGATCAACAACAAGCTCAACACTCTTATAATGGGCATATATCCCGAAATAGTCTTCCTTCTCGGGCACGCTGAGGCCAAGATATTGCACCAGGAAAATATCTCCTGCAATGCGTACTTTGAGGGTTGCGCCATCAATCGCCTCAACGACATAAGCCTTTTGACGAAGGGTTCCTTTAGGAACACAATCTGCTTCAACTATGGCTGGCAAGGTCACAGCGGGTATCATCGTCAGGGATGGTGTGAGGGTGCTTGTTTGAGTTTGGGTAATCGTCCCCATCTTAGTGGGACTGGTCGTAAAATCTGCCGTTAGCGTGGGTGAATCCGTTGAGCTGGGTGAGGGTGAGTTTGTAGCTGAAATCGGCTCCAGAGTCTCGGTTGGTGTATCTGTCAGGGTTTTTGTATAAGTTGGGGAGACATAAATAGCGCTTAATTTCGAGTAACCCCCAATTTGGTACAGGGCAACCAATACAATGATAATCACGCTAACCAATGCGATAGGCCAACCATATCCCTTGATAAATTTCTGCGCTCTTATTTTTTTCGATGGCTTCAAAGGTGGCTCTACATCTAGTTCTAAATTCCCCTTGATCGCAGTAACTAGCTTTTCTAGTCGATCTGCCGCATTTGGTTTTCCTCGAATATCCACCCACTGCGAATTGATCAATTCAATGGGTATCGCATTGCTTTCGTCACCATCTGCCAAGATGGGGAAGATTCTTACGCCCTGAGCAATTGCATATCCCAACTCTCTCTTCACCCATTTTGATTTGTACGAATGGGGCGATAGAATTACGACCATTCCGGTTGCGGATCTTATTGCCTCTTCTATCGTAGTTTTCCATGATTCTGTCCCAGGGGTTAGACCTTCATCTGTCCAAACTGCAATAGCATGATTTTCAAGCACATTCCGAACCCGATTCATAACAGATACGTCAGCGCGGCTGTAGCTTAGAAAAATATGACCGCCATCAGATTCATTATTCGGCAATTTCATCTCCCAACTCATCCACAATCGACTCAAACTGCAATAACGCAGCTTCGAGATTCCCGACAATCTCCTGCGCCAGTACATCGGGATCGGGGAGATTCTCGGTATCTTCGAGGGACTCGTCTTTCAGCCAAAAGATATCCAGGCTGACCTTGTCGCGCTGCATGATTTCATCGTAAGAGAAGGCCTTGAAGCGTTCGGTCTCTTCCCGTTGGTGGCGGTTTTCTGGGTTGTAGCACTGGATGAAATCTTCCAGATCAGTGTAGCGCATGGGGCTGGTCTTGAGCGTGAAGTGCTTATTGGTGCGCAGGTCGTAGATCCAAACCTTTTCTGTCCATGCCTGCTCGCGGCCGGGTTTCTTGTCAAAGAAGAGCACGTTGGCTTTGACCCCCTGGGCGTAGAAGATGCCTGTGGGCAATCGTAATAAGGTATGTACATCGAAGCCCTGGAGCAGCCGGCGAGACTGTGCGGCGCCGAGATTAAGATTCTTGAAATCTTGCACCATCCAGTCGGCGGCGGTCAGTTTCTGGTCGATGATGCCACGGGCTTGTTCATCAGGTGTGGGCATGGTTTTATCTACCGAAGCGGCTTACAGATTATCGGTCAGCTTGTGGGCGAAATCGCTGTCTTTTTTGGAGTAGGAGATGAAGATGTGATCGGTCAAAGTCTTCCCCGGTGTGTAATACCGTGTCTATGGTTTCTATTTTGTCCAAAGATATTATACAATGTTCTGGTGATGAAATTTTGGCATGCTATATAAAATGAACGTAGTCCCCTTAAACCCGCGTCCAGAACTGCTCTAGTTGTTCCTGAATCTCATCTTCACTCTGCACGACTTGAAATCCCCGCCAGTGAGTGGGGAACAAACGGCGGTAACGAGCATGGGTAAACCGTTCACCCAGCAACACAATGATCCCCCGGTCGGTTTCTGTGCGAATGACTCGACCGGTCGCCTGCAGCACCCTGTTAAAACCCGGATATTGATAAGCATAGGCGAAACCACGGCCATTCTGCTCATCGAAATATGTTTTGATCAAATCTCTTTCCAGGCCTAATTGCGGGATCCCAACCCCGACAACCACAGCACCAATCAAGCGTTCTCCTACCAGATCAATTCCTTCACCAAAGATGCCGCCCATGACAGCTAACCCGACCAGGGTTTCCTGGTTATTGATCGAAAACTGAGCCAGGAAAGCTTCGCGTGCGCTTTCCGACATCCCCCTATCTTGCACCAGCAATTGCCTTTCCGGTAGTTTTTCTTGGAGAAATTCCAACACCGCTACCAGATAGGCGTAGGAGGGAAAGAACACCAGGTAGTTACCCTTCTGAGCGTTGCAGATTGCTTCAATCGCGGCGGCAATCGGGGCATAGGAATCCGACCGTTGTTTGTATTTGGTGGCGATTTTGTTGTGGATCAATAAGCTGACGTTCTCCGGAGGGAATGGAGATCCGAAGATGCGGTGAGAAATTTCTGCTTCGCCAGTCAAGAGCTGCTTGAAATAATCCATCGGCAGCAATGTCGCTGAGAAAAAGATGGCCGATTGGCTGCGGTCCAGTGGGGACGCCAGCATGGGAGCAGGATCGAGGCAGAATAGTTTGGCCTTGAGATCGGCTTTACCCTGGCGCTCAAAATAGGACACGTAGAATGTGTCGAAATACTCTGCCGTACGGATATAGTTGCTACAAGTGAAATAGAAATCTAATAATTCCTGCCGGAATTCAGCAGGCTGATTCAGGACCAGCCAGTCTTCGGCCTTTTGGCTGAATTCACGGAGAGTCTTGATCAGCTTCTCTGGGAGTTCGTGCTCCACTAGAAATTGCTGGTTTGCAATCTGGCAATCTTTACGTTTCTCCAGTAGGATTTGATTAATCGCACTCAGCCTTTTCACCAACTCGGGCAAATAGGGTTTCAACAAACGCCGGAGTGCCAATACTGTCTTTTTGTCCAGGTCTGCTGAATACATCGCTCGCGCACGGTCCGGCAGATTATGGGCTTCGTCGATCAAAAAGGCATATTGCTCAGAACTGAAGTCAAAGAAGCGGCGCAGATAGACCCGTGGATCAAAGGCATAGTTGTAATCACAGATGATGGCATCAACCCATAAGGCCAGGTCCAGTGAAAACTCAAAGGGGCAAATCTCATAATATTGAGCAATAGTCTCAATCACCGGACGGGTAAAAGCTTCGTGCTGGTCAATTTCTTCTAGTGCTGCTTTGACTTTTCCAAAATAGTTTTGGGCATACACACATTCTTCCGGATCACAATTAACCGGCGGGCAAAAACAGATTTTTTCTTTAGCCGTTAGCGTAACGCTTTTAAATTGCAAACCGGCCTGGCGCAAATCATCCAGCGTCGCATCTGCCACCATGCGTCCGGGCGTTTTAGCTGTCAAATAAAAGATCTTGTTGATCAGGCCCATTCCCAGGGCTTTAACCGCTGGAAAAAGAGCTGCTATCGTCTTCCCCACTCCCGTCGGTGCCTGCACATATAAGCGATCACGGTCCCGTACGGCTTTATAAACTGACACAGCCATATCGCGCTGGCCGGAGCGAAAATCGGCATAAGGAAAATCAAAGTCTAGTATTGATTGATCACGTCTAGCCTGCCATTCCCGTAACTTCCGAAACCAGTCCAGATAAGGTGCGATCAGATCGTGAAAAAAAGTCTCCAACGCATCCACTGTGAAATGCTGTTCGAATGTTTTTTCTTCCTGGCTATCCAAATGGTAATAAGTCAGATGTATGCTGACCCCAGACAAATTCTGCTGCTGGGCATAGATATAGGCGTAGCATTGAGCTTGCGCCCAATGCAGCTGGTTGTGCTCCTTACTCACTAGATTCAGGCTCAGGGTTGTTGATTTGATTTCTTCAATGATCACTGGCTCTGTGTCGGCATATAGGCCATCAATGCGACCTCGCACTTCCAGGGGTGGGTTTGTCTCTCCAGCCTGGTAGGCGATCTCCACTTCAGTTTGGTATCCTTCGGGGTGTGAGCGTTGGACATGTTGGTGAGCCACCGTGCCGGCTTGGGCTCGATCGCGCCTTTGAAATCCGCCAGGGGTCAAATCACCTACCTGTAAGACAAATTCCACCAGACTGCGGACAGAGACGATATGTTTATGTTTGGTCTCTGTCTGATTAACTGTATTGGTGTGCATTTGTCTTTATGTTCTTGTAAGGGGTTAGGATACTAAGTGAAGGAGATGTGAGAGTTGTTAATTCTCAATAGTCTAGCTAAAGGTTTTCGCTATCTTTTGAGCGGAGTCACTGTCTTTTTTGGAGTAAGAGATGAAGATGTGCTCGGTCAATTATTCAGATTTGCACTAATGTGATATCGCCCCTTTCTTATGGTGAACCTCTTCAGTAAAATACTTACGCCGAAGCGTCCCCACAACGCTGAGGCCACCCCTCGCCGGTCAGCATCCGGGCGAGGTTTTTTCTTAAAATGAGTATATCATAGCGATAGGGTGAGCTGCCAAATCCTGGACATAAACAAATTCTTCTATTCACTAGATTCAGGCATTGCACAATATCTCAATACGAGATACAATCTCTCTATGCACATCATTGCCAGGAAAGCTCTACGCCAATTTTGGGAGAAGTATCCCGACAGTCAAAACCCGCTTTCCCGGTGGTATCAAGTTGTCAGCAACAGTGAATTCAGCAGCTTCAATGACCTGCGCGCTACGTTCCCATCAGCAGATAAGGTTGGCAATCTGATCGTCTTCAACATCGGCGGCAACAAATACCGTTTGATTGCATCCATTCATTTCAACCGCGGCAAGGTTTATATTCGTCATGTACTCACGCATCCAGAATATGACCGAGGAGCATGGAAAAGATGAGTATTATTACACAAGAAATTCAAAAACACTGGCTGGCGATCCAGCCCATCCTTTCAATCCGCAGCGAACAGGAATACGATCAGGCTGCGGCGCGTCTCAATGTTTTGATTGATGAGGTCGGTACAGATGAGAGCCATCCCTTCTATGACCTATTGGATACCCTCGGCACGCTGATTCACGCCTTCGAGGAACAGCACGAACCCATGCCAGAGTGCAGCGGTGCAGAAGTATTGCGCTTCTTCATGGATGAGCATAACCTGGTTCAATCCGATCTCTCTGAAATTGGTTCTCAGGGGGTGGTATCTGAAATCCTGAACGGCAAGCGGGAACTCAATACACGGCAGATTCGCTTGCTGGCAAAACGCTTCAACGTGTCAGCTGCGGTATTCATATAGACTTAAGAAACCAGATAAGAAAACAATCTTCTGTAAGTTCTCCCCTAAGCTTGTTGAATACAGTCACGACCCTGCGAACCCTTAGCGGAAATTTACAGGTATCACGCGCCATCCCTTTTCTTTGGCAACTCGATGCAACTTTGCGTCAGGATATACTGCAACCGGGTTATCGCTTATCTCCAACATCGGTAAATCAGAAAGTGTATCCCCATAAGCGGCGATAATACTGGCATCGGGATATAACGCGCTCACTTTCTCAGCTTTGCGCTGATACGAATTGACCGGCAGTTCGATCCCTTGGAGTTGAGTTCGTACTGCTGACCATGAACAAAAATAGGGCTGCTCTACTTCTTTGAGCAGCCCCACACATTTCTAATATCGGCTATTTATTGAAATAACTCTGCGTAGACATTGTTGACGGGGACGGGATCAAAACCGGTCTGAACTTCGCAAA
>JADHTJ010000019.1 GCA_016785015.1 Anaerolineales bacterium | reverse complement strand
CACTCTATAATCCGTCTCCGGGTCGCCAAAAATTTGAGGTGATCGTGCAAAATTGATGGTCTCCCGGGAATACTCTTTCTCCTGAAAAAAAAACTGAGCTGTGAAATCATCACAGCTCAGTTTTGATTAACATATTTGGAAAGCACTATTGACCTTGTTCCATTTGCCACTGTCCCTCAACCCAATCTAGTTGAATGGGAATCAATTCAGACCCAAACTCATTCACCAGAACCAATACGCTTTCGCCTTGATCTTGAACTTGTTGCAGTTTATAACCCTGTTCGATCATTACCTTAGCAATCTGGTAGTAAGAAGCAGCCACAGGATGGGCAAGAAACGGTTCAGCAACGCCTTCATCCATGGCATCTAGAACCCAATTTACTGCTCGAATCGTTCCCGCTGCTTCTCTATAGCGACCAATTTGTAGATATCCATCAGCGGAGACCAGCAAAGCCTCTAGAGTAATGTGTTCTGGGCTTGAAGGATGGCGGAGAAAATCAGCAACAACACCATATTGACGCATCGTTGGTCCATCGGGCAGCCAAGCGGTGAGAAAATAGGCCGAAGTGTCCATGGCGTTTTGGTAACGCCGCGCCGTATTGTAGAAATAAACCGTCAAACGAACATCGTCCCGATAGTCTTGAGTGACATTTTGTTCCAGCAGCGCTTCTCTGAATAGAAGTTCTAACTCTGCAAACGTAACCCCAAAGTGAATCACCAAAGCATCATCAATCGCTGTTGAATGCTTACCCCCATGAGGATGGTGAATATCACGATAGAAGGAAGAAAAAGCATCCCATCCCCAGGTTTCGACCATATATTCAACCAGAGCGCCGGCTTGCAAGTACCCAATCTCGTGTTGGGATTTGTAAAAGCTGTCGGCCAGCATCTCGAGGGGGAGATACCAATCCGAGCTTGAATCCGGTACCATCAGATCAAGCAGTGCCGCGGCGCGCGGCATCAAGGGCTCAGGTTTGAAATGACCTCCTGTGAGGTAAACAGCCAACCCCTCGGCCAGCATTGAAGGACGCAAATTCCCACCCAAACGAGAATCTAGAATATGCACCATTTCATGATGCAGCACTAAATCAAAATCACTGCCAGTGTAATTTCGGTCCAAATAAGAAATATAGATTTCCCCAGCTGCGAATCCACCATGGCCAATCACTCGAGACATCAAGGTGATTTCGATGGGTTCCTCGAAATCGATACCGAATTTATCGGCGACATCCTGAGCTTGCTCATCGGCGCTTTCACCTAAAGCCTGGATATCCCGCTCAGTGGCAGTACCGGCAAGATAGTAAAGCAGACAGCAATCACTCTCTTCTATAGCCCACTGAGATTCAGATTCGGGCAACCCTAATTGCTCTTGAGGGAGAAGAACGATCGTTTCAGTCCAGGTGACATCGCCTGGGAGCAAAGCGAGGCTTAAATCATGTGCACCAGCCTCGAGCCCCGCGGTGTCCCACATCCACTCCAATGTAGCCTGTTGACGGCCACCAATTCCAAAGGGAGCGAAAGTTGATTCACCAAGAATCTCCCCCTCACCATTCACCACTTGAACCGAAACATTTCCATCAATTTCAGCATCCAGCGGGGCTATCACTTCCATACTGACAAGATCACCAACATATAAACCACCATCAGGGTGAAAACGAACGTCGAAATCAGCCGGATCGGAGAGCTCGATCGGGGGGGGTGTTAATGTTGGGGGAGTTGTTGCTATTGGCGTGGGCGATGCAGTGACAGTCGCAGTAGGCGGGGGTGAAGTGAGCGTGGGCGTAGGAGCAGCCGGCACCAATCCCTGGCACGCCAAAGTAACCATCAGCAACAAATATAGGGCGAAAAAGCCTCGACGCATGGGACAATTATACCTTTGCCGCCAGATACGCCACTGGTACAATCGCCATACACATAGTGTTCTCACAAAACTTTCATTTTTGAAATTGATCTTATCTATTCTCTCACCCTTTCAACTGCGAGCCTGGAACATTCTAAACGGAACTCATGCGGAGTCGAAGAACGTTCCAAGCTCTGCTCTCAGAGTGCTCCAGTACAAGAGTAAGAATTTCTTATGACAGAAGAAGTAGTCACCTTCGAAAAACATACTTATGGCGGCGATTGTTTGGGCCGTTTATCCGATGGCCGCGCAGTTTTCGTTCCCTTTATAATCCCTGGTGAAACGGCCAAGATCAGATTGGTGGAAGAAAAAAAGCGTTTCGCGCGCGGCGAAATTGTTGAGATATTGGAACCATCGCCAGAACGTATAACACCCAAATGCCCGCATTTCTTTGTTCCACCAACAAATGGGGAGAAAACGGTGTCATGCGGTGGCTGCCACCACCAACATATTTCTTACGAATATCAATTACGGTTCAAGGCCGATGTTTTGCGCGATCAATTAGAGCGTATAGGAAAACTAGAGGACCCACCTGTTCAAGCAACTGCTCCATCCGCCCAACCTTGGAATTATCGCAACCATCTCCAATTTCATATCACCCCTGATGGACAACTAGGGTTTCAAGCCCCGCGTGCCCAGGCGATCACCGCCATCAAAGAGTGTCATCTGCCAGAGGCAGCCATCGACCATCTCTGGCCGCAGCTCGACATCGAGTCTATCCCCGGCTTAGATCGTGTAGGTATACGCCGAGGCGCCAACGATGACCTGATGGTTGTACTCGAAAGCAGCGATCCACAGCCGGTCGGTTTGGATGTCGATATGCCCCTCTCGATGGTGCACCTGGGGCCGGGCGGCTCAATTGTAATGGCTGGAGACGATCATATTGTCATCGAGGTAGCTGAGCGCATCTTTCGCGTTTCAGCAGCATCCTTCTTTAATGCAAACACCGCTATGGCTGACATGATGGTTGCACACCTGCTTGATAATCTATCCCTAACGAAGAACATCACTCTCATAGACGCGTACTGTGGAGTGGGATTGTTCAGCGCCTTTCTGGCTCCGCACGTCGATCGCTTGATCGGGATTGAGGCATCTCCCAATGCCAGTGAGGATTTCGCCATCAATTTGGATGAATTCGAGCATGTGGAGATTTACGAAGCCCCCGTGGAGGATGTGCTCCCCGCGCTAGACATTCGCCCCAATGTGATCGTGGTCGATCCGCCGCGCTCAGGGTTGATTCGTGAAGCCCTGGACGGAATCCTGTCTTTAGCACCCCAGACTCTAGTCTACATTTCAGGCGATCCAGCGACCCTGGCACGCGACGCCAAACGACTTACCAATGGGGGATATCAGCTTCAACAGGTCACTCCCTTTGATCTCTTTCCACAGACTTATCACATCAATAGCATCAGTTTTTGGGAGAAAGTGGAATAACCTATTTTCGATTTTCCCGAACTGCTGTCATAGGTGGAGCAGATGCGAGAGGTGATACTTGCAGAAAATTGTGTCGCTGACCTACCGTCGTCGTGCATAGTAGTTTCGTCTCCAACGTGCTCGAAATCACACATACTGATGTTTTGGGGGGCAAATTTAACAAAATCCCACCTTAAAGATTTCACGCAAACCCTTGCAGAACATTTGTTCTCATGATATTATTTAGAACATAAGTTCTGAAGACCTTGAGGGTTTTTGCCCAATATTTTTTCAAATCGTATTGGCATTCATCATACGAAAAACACCCCAACT
Organism: Anaerolineales bacterium; assembly: GCA_016785015.1. GTDB lineage: Bacteria > Chloroflexota > Anaerolineae > Anaerolineales > UBA11858 > NIOZ-UU35. The sequence goes on along the minus strand of JADHTJ010000019.1, from coordinate 44,409 downwards.
TTAAGAAGGTCGCAATAAGCCCTCGGGGCATTTTTCAGGAGGTTCGCCATGGATGTAGGAATGCTTTGGTTCGATAACGATGATTCAGCCAACCTGGATGTGAAGGTCAAACGGGCGGCGAGTTATTACCACAAGAAATACGGCCAATCCCCCAACCTGTGCTTTGTACACCCTTCTATGTTATCTATAAATGGGAAGAAGCCAGGGAGCAAGACAAAAACTAAAAATGGCAAACCCCGCCAAACTGCCGGGGTCGAATTGCGAACATCTCAATCGCTTTTGCCGAACCACTTCTGGTTAGGGATCAATCACCAATAAGGCCAGCCCAGCCCAACGCGGTGATATTTCCACATTTTCTCAGTAAGGCCCCAAGGATTTCCTCCTCACTCCATTACGGAGCTTCTTGAACCACCCTTGGGGTCTTGCGCTTTAATTTGTAATTATGCTGTAAGAGCCGTAACTAACGTATCTAAGGCAACATCTCCCTCAATCTTTCCAGTTTTTATATTTTCATCGATATCTAGCAGACGACGGTAGATATCTTCTAGTGTTTCCATAGAAAAGTTGCGCGTTTGGGGGATCAGTTTTCGCACAACAAAGGGGAAGGTTTTTAGTTCGCGGGCAATTTCATTTTCCTGATAACCCATATCTATCATTTCACGGGTCAGCAGCAGAAGGCGAAACTGGCGCACAATCATGCCAAACAACCGCAGAGGGTCATCATCGGCCAAAAGTTGATGCAGCATGCGCAATGCTTTCTGGCCATTTTGCTCTCCGAGGGCATCAACCATAGCAAAGACATCCCCGCCCCTAACATTGGCAACAAGATATTCGACGTCATCGGGTTCTATCGGGCGGCTGTAGTTGACATAGGCCAACAGCTTTTTGATCTCCTGCGCAGCGATGCGGGGGTCTTCATCTACCAGATTTGCTAATAGAGCAGCGCCTTCGGATGTTATCTCTCCTCGCTCTTCCTTGGCTTGTTGCTGGATCCATCGCACCAACTCAGGCCCTCTCGCAAGGAATAATTCTTTCTCATAAACGCGACCTTCATGTTCTTGAGCCCACTTTTGCAGCCAGTGTTGTTTACCCTTACGCCGATCCCTGTGAGGAATCAAAGGTCTGTTGATCGCCATTACCAAAGCAGACGTGGGGGGGACCTTTTCTAAAAGCACTTTGAACTGATCGCGCACCTTACTGCTCTGCATACCAGTGAGCGGATCATGAAGCACAATCAGGCGGCGTTCAGCCAAGAATGGCATTGAGTGCACCACAGTGGAGATTTCATCCAGCGGCAAAGAGCCCTTCTCGAAATAGGTAATATTCAATCCTGCCGTGGATGGGTCACCCAATTTCGCTTCCATGTTAGAGATGAACTGGGCAATGGCATATTCGTCGTCGCCGTGCAATATATAGATGACCGGTTTATCAGCCATGATCATCCTCGAGTTATCACTCGGTGGGCTTTTACCCGTCCTCGTTGAGTGAATGTAATTTCAACAATTTCCATATCCCCCGGATCTCCAGATGTGGTGATATGTTTCTGCAAAACATTTCCAAAAGGTTGGGCAAAGATCAAGGCCAGAGTCGCCAGAGTTGCGACTAATGGCAAACGTTCTAGCTTATCGCGTTTACGAGCGCCGACTCCCCACATGCCTACTACACCAGCCAACCCAGCCATGGTTCCTGCGGTAGCGAAATTTGTCCCGCACCCCGGGTGCACAGCAAGATGACGCTCGCCAGCACGTAATCGTCGCAGTGCTTCGCGAACTGCTTCTTGGATCTCCTCAGTAGGGATATCTGCTACCAACCAGAAACCGCTCGGGTTAGAATGGCCACCCATACTGCGCGCAGCATTCTTTTCAGCCAAAACATGCAAAGTCGCATGCTCTAGGCCATGATTGCGTCGAATACGGGAAATTACTTGTTGTGCCAAAAAAGATTTAAGAATTGATGATTCGAAAACTGACATTAAAGACTCCGTTGGGGCTTAATCTGCCCTATGGTATCACAATCATCAAATTCTATGATGAATAAGTCTCTCGAGAGTGGTGCTTTTCGTGGTGTTCAAAGCATCAACTTGAGAAAGCCGGGCTTCGAGAGCCTCAGCCCTCTAGAATCACCGCTGTCTGAGGCGTTACCATGAGCAGAGTCGAAGGGCTCTCGAAGACAGCACCTTTCGATCATTTCAACACCACTAATTTGACCACCCCCGTCTCTCGTTGCCTTGCGGTTATAATAACTGCAGAGGAAAACATGCAAAAACTGATCATTCTCATCGGTCCAGTAGCAGACACATTAGAATTCAGCGAGGGATGGCCAGAATTTCTCCATTACGCTGAGGTGATGCCAAAATTGGTACGAGAGGCTACGATCCGGGTTCATGCAACTCTTTATGGCGATCAAGAACTAAGTATGATCCACGAACTCTTCTTTGTAAACCAAGAAGATCTCCAATCGGCGCTTGCTTCCGATCCTGGGGGGCTTGCAGGAGCAATCTTACAAAAAATTACCGGGGGGCAAGTAACATTGCTGACTGCTGAACACAAAGAAGATGACGCAGTAAACTTACGCAAATATCGAGAGGCAAATTCAGATGTTGAAACCCAGTGATCTGCAAAATTTTATGGACCAGAATAACATAGATGGAGAGATTGTTTTTCTGGATAAACCAACGCCGACAGTGGAAATTGCTGCACAAGTAGTCGGAACCCAACCCGATAAAATTGTCAAATCAGTGCTCTTCACCATCCGAGAGGACAGAGTTCTGGCAATCGCGTGTGGGACGCAATTGATTGAACGTCGAGTGATTGCATCAGTTTATGGTGTGGGGCGAAAACAAGTCAAACTGGCTAATGCAGAAATTGTCCTGGAAACCACCGGTTACCCCGTAGGAACCGTGCCGCCCTTCGGACACCCGCAACCCATAAGAACGCTGATCGATCCACTGGTGCTTGAACTTTCTGATTGTTATGCTGGGGGTGGGGCACACAATGCTCTGACTCGCCTCGATCCCCAGGATATCTTGAAAATTACCCAGGCAGAGATCATCGATTTACACAATCTGCCATCATAAAAAAATCTTTCAAAGAAGCCTATAATATCGCACGCCAAGCCGCAAAGTCACCAAGATTCTACAATTTTTCTATGCGACTATACCACTCCGCGTGAGACCCAAATAGATTGTAAAACTTTATGTATTCTAAAACTTCCCGCCCGTGGTTACGGATATTTTTATCAGTATTTTTTGTAATTGCAATAATTTTTGGTTATTTTGCATACAGATGGTATCAACGCAGTGGAGAACGAACCACTCGTTTTTTTAGCTGGATGAGAGATCCTGAAGGACACCCTGAATGGGCCATCACAACCGGCGAACGCTGCGGAGACGCTCCTTTCCAAAACCCCACTTCAGGATATATCGGTTTTCTTTGGGGAGACTCATTCCGTCCAGGGCACCGTCACCAGGGGTTGGATATTTTCGGCGGTAATGATTCTGGCATCACACCAGTTTATGCTGCATACCCTGGTTACTTGACGCGATTGCCAGATTGGAAATCATCCCTAATCATCCGCATCCCCAGCGACCCCTTGAAACCCTCGCGCCAAATCTGGACTTATTACACGCATCTAGCCGACCGAGATGGCTCTTCGTATATTGATGCTGCGTTTCCACCTGGCACAAATGAAGTGTTGGTAGAAGCCGGCACACTGCTCGGGTACCAGGGCAATTATTCTGGCGACCCCAATAACCCCACCGGCGTGCACCTGCACTTTTCGATTGTCCTTGACGATGGTAATGGGCGTTTTCGCAACGAGTTGAAAATTCAAAACACCTTGGACCCATCACCGTATCTGGGACTACGTGTGAACGCAAATGAGAATACCGGGGAAGTGCCAGTATGCGGTGAATAGTGGCGAGTAGGAAGTGGCCAGTTAGTGGTGGTCAGTGGTTACACCACCATTTGTTCTAAATACAAAATTCCTTTTTTGTAATGAGGAGATTTTATGGACCAATTTAAAGATCAAGTTGTGCTTATCACCGGCGCTGGGCGGGGAACCGGACGCGCCCTAGCTGAAGCATTTGCCGCCCAAGGTGCAATCGTCGCCGCAAACGATATCACGCCTATCAATCTGGATGAAACCATCCAACGCATCGTACAGGCCGGCGGGCGCACCAAGGATTATGTCCTCGATATCTCCAAGAAGATGCCCGTTCAAACCATGCTCAATCAAGTAATCGATGATTGGGACCAAATAGACATCTTGATCAACAACGCTCACGTTGACCCTAAAAAGGCGCTACTCGACCTGGATGAATGGGATTGGCGCCGGGCTATCGACGTTAACCTGACAGGAATATTCCTTGTAGCTCAATCAGTGGGGCGGATTATGAGAGAAGCTGGCGGGGGCGTTATGGTTAATGTGCTTTCGGGAGGAGAAGGACAGGCGGCATTGAAATCCAGCCGCCTGGGAGTACTTGGCCTGACTTTAGAATTAGCCGAAGAATTTAGCGCTTATAATATCCGTATCAACGCCGTATCAACATTTTCGATGGGATTGGCTTCAGAACTTAGAGAACTTGCAGGCGAACCCAATGCGGATATCGTCGAGGCTACACTTCAACTTTGCAGTCAAGCGGCCGAAGATGTGAACGGAAAAATTCTAATTACTTTGTAGGAGCTAGCATGACTTACAAAACCATCCTGGTTGAAACTCACAAACAAGTTGGACTGATCCGGCTGAACCGGCCCAAAGTACTCAACGCTCTGAATGACACTCTTTTGAAAGAACTAGCCGGGGCGTTAGAGGCCTTCGATGCTGACGATGCTGTCGGCGCCATAGTTATCACCGGAAACGAAAAAGCCTTTGCCGCTGGGGCGGATATCAAGGAGATGGCTGATGCCTCCGCAGTGGAGATGCACAAGAGCGATTTCATTCCCTCCTTCGACCGCATCCGCGGGATCAAGAAGCCAGTCATTGCTGCAGTATCTGGCTGGGCTTTGGGGGGCGGCAGTGAATTGGCGCTCTCATGTGATATGATCGTCGCCTCGGAAACAGCCAAATTTGGGCAGCCTGAGATCAACATCGGGGTGATCCCTGGGGCCGGGGGTACACAAAGGCTGGCAAAGGCAGTTGGCAAAGCCATCGCTATGGAAATGATACTCAACAACCGCACCCTGAGCGCAGACGAAGGGCAGACATATGGTTTGGTCAACCGAGTGGTACCTGTAGAAAACTACCTGAATGAAGCACTTGCCTTGGCAGCCGAGATTGCCACACGCGCCCCACTGGCCATACAATTTGGCAAAGAGGCCGTCAACCAAGCCTTTGAAACATCGCTAACCGAGGGTCTGGCAGATGAACGCAGGGCTTTCAATTTCCTCTTCGCTACGGAAGATCAAAAAGAGGGAATGGCAGCCTTTGTCGAGAAGCGCGACCCTCGCTGGAAAGGGCGCTAGAATTAATCAGTGGTCAAATTTCGCGATCTGGTCAACTCTTTGCGTGATCTGGGTTTAGATGGCACTAAACCTGCCATCGCCCATGCCTCATTGTCAGCTTTTGGGCATGTGCAGGGCGGCGCGGAAGCCGTCGTGGGGGCTCTGTTGAGCGTAATAGATGGCCTGATCATGCCCACATTCACTTACAAGACGATGGTGACTCCCGAGAGCGGTCCGTCGGAAAACGGCATCAACTACGGGGGAAATACAGATGCCAACCGGTTGGCCGAATTCTATTCATCAGATATGCCCGCCGACCCATTGATGGGAATGATAGCTGAAACTTTGCGCCAGCATCCCGATGCGCAACGATCTAACCATCCGATCTATTCTTTCTCAGGAGTAAACTCTGAAGAGGTGGTCAGCGCTCAAACCAGAGAGGAACCTTTTGCTCCGGTGCGCGTGCTGACTGAATCCCTGGGCTTTGTACTGCTCTTAGGGGTGGATCACACCGCCAATACCAGCATTCATTATGGGGAGCAACTCGCCGGGCGTAGACAATTCATCAGGTGGGCTCTCACCAAAAAGGGAGTCCAGGAATGCCCGCGTTGGCCCGGCTGCTCCTATGGGTTCAATGCAATTACGCCGGAAATCGAGAAATACACAAATAAAACATATATCGGCAGTGCACTAGTTCAACTGATCCCCCTATCGACGTTGATCCGCACTGTTATCGATATGGTTCAAAAAGACCCCCTGGCCTTATTGTGCGATCGTTCGAACTGCGAACGCTGTCAGGCCATACGTGAATAATTTTTGGAGAATCCACCATGCCCCGAAAACCGCTCCTTGGTCTGCTGCTGCCATCCACTCGAGCCTTCATGAAGGAGGCCCGCCGCCTGACAGATTTCTCACTTCTCGACAGATTGCACGGATTTGTGTATTTGCATTGGCTGTACCAATACATAGGGCTGGGAACGAAAAATCCTACTTTGGCGCGAATCTTGAAACCATTGAACCGATTTATCACCCATAAAACTGAAGATGATAACAAAGCCAAAATCGCACCAGGTTATCACGGCAAAGTGATGCCGCTTGAAGCTGCTTCACAACTGGTTAGTGTCCAAGAAGATATTGAGATTCGGGATCTGGAACATATCGTCCCGTACAAAAAAGCGCGCGATATCGTGCTGAAAAACCCTGACCACATCATTGCTTTGGAATGTCCTTGCCGCTCTTCTCAATCTGAACCGTGTTTACCCTTGGATGTTTGCCTTGTTGTCGGGGAGCCTTTTGCCACTATGGTCCTCGAACACCATCCTGATCGCACTCGCAAGATCACATCCTCGGAAGCGCAGGGAATCTTGCAAGCCGAACAAGAACGCGGACATGTCTCCCATGCCTATTTTAAAGACGCCATGCTAGGACGTTTTTATGCCATTTGTAATTGCTGTGCCTGCTGCTGCAAGGCGATGCAGATCCACCGCGGTGGTGACCCAATGATCTGTTCATCGGGGTATATCGCCGTCATCGACGAGGATATGTGCATCAGTTGCGGCAACTGTGAGGATGTCTGCCAGTTTGATGCTATTACAATGAGCGATTATGCCGAAGTGGATTTTGAAGCCTGCATGGGCTGTGGCGTGTGTGTGGCTCACTGCGATGGGGATGCTGCAAAACTAGAGCTCGATCCAGCCAAAGGGGAACCCTTGATCATCCAGGAGTTGATGGCTGAATTAGAGCTGAAGAAGGCATAGATTCCATATTTACCACTGAGACACGGAGAACAATGAGTATTTAAAAGGTTCTATGGGAATTGCCGTGAGAGACCTCACATTTGGGGTAGGGGGCGTGCGGAGCACGCCGCCTACCCTCAAATGTGGCCCCTTACCACGGCGATTCTTAGAGACCCATTTAAAATTGTATACTCTGTGCTCTCTGTGGCTCTGTGATGAATTTCTATTTTCGAACCTCGGTCCCATTTCATATACAATTCTTACGTCCCGCTGATCTTTCTCTAACCCCCTGAATGTTATAATCTCTTACGCAAGGTTTTCAACTTGCCGAAGGAAGGTACGATTATGATGCGATTCGATCGCTTTACAGAACGCGCACAGGAAGCCGCTCAGCGAGCTGCGGAAATCATTCAACGCTACGGACATAACCAAATTGACACAGAACATATTTTGTTAGCGCTGATCGAGCAGCCTGAAGGCGTGATTCCCCAATTATTAGAAGTGCTCAACGTTGACCCCGTTATGCTCACCGAGCGACTGGATTACGTACTTAAGACCACGCCTAAGGCAAACATCTTCGGTGGTGGCGCAGGGCAAATCTTCATCACACCGCGCGTCAAACGCATTGTCGATCTGGCAAACCAAGAGGCCAACCGGCTCAAAGACGAATATATTTCTACCGAACATATTTTCCTGGCAATTTTGAGCGAGCGTAATACCCCCGCCGGACGTATGTTGGACGGCGCTGGAGTAACTAAAGAGCGCGTTTACGAAGCCGTGACCCAAATGCGCGGCGGACAGCGCGTTACCGATCCAAAAGCAGAGACTCGTTATAAGGTGCTTGAAAAGTATTCCCGCGACCTGACTACCATGGCACGGGAGGGCAAGCTTGACCCGGTAATCGGGCGTGATAGTGAGATTATGCGCGTGATCCAGGTTCTATCACGCCGCACCAAGAATAACCCGGTACTGATTGGTGAGGCTGGAGTCGGCAAGACCGCCATCGTAGAAGGTTTAGCCCAAAAAATTGAGACCAACGATGTCCCTGAGATCCTCTCCAACAAGAAAGTGGTCTCCCTGGATTTGGGCGCCATGATCGCTGGTTCACGCTTCCGTGGTGAATTCGAGGAGCGGCTCAAGGCAGCCATTGAAGATATCCAACGCGCCGAGGGTGAGATCATCTTGTTCATTGATGAGCTTCACACTGTGGTTGGCGCAGGTGCAGCCCAAGGGACCTTAGACGCATCCAATATGCTCAAACCAGCCCTGGCGCGCGGCGAACTGCAATGCGTCGGTGCTACCACGCTGGACGAGTATCACAAATACATTGAAAAAGATTCAGCTTTGGAACGTCGCTTCGCACCAGTTTATGTTGAAGAGCCCAGTGTTGATGACACTATCAAAATGCTGCAAGGATTGCGCGATCGCTACGAAGCGCACCACAAAGTCAGCATCTCCGACGAAGCTATCGTCGCAGCGGCGCAACTCTCCAATCGTTATGTCTCCGGCCGACACCTGCCCGACAAGGCCATTGATCTAATTGATGAAGCCGCCGCCAAACTGCGTGTGGCACTATACTCCTTGCCCCAAGATTTGAAAGATAAGAAATCTGAAATCGAAAGGCTGCTGGCCGAGGAAGAGCAGGCGGGTTTAGAACGAGATTACGAACGCGCTGCCGAGAAGAAAACAGAACGTTCTCGACTGGAAGAAGAATTTCATGTTGAACGCGAACAGTGGGAGAGCGAACACGAATTGGATGAGATCGTCGACCAGGACGATGTCGCCGAGGTTGTCTCCCAATGGACTGGCATTCCCATGAATCAGATGTTGGAAACTGAGGCCGAACGGCTACTGCAAATGGAAGAACGCTTGCATGAACGCGTCATCGGTCAGCACGAAGCTATTACAGCCATCTCAGATGCCATCCGCAGGGCTAGATCGGGCTTGAAAGACCCCCGCAGACCGATCGGCTCGTTCATCTTCATTGGCCCCTCCGGTGTGGGTAAGACTGAGTTAGCCAAAGCCCTGGCTGAATTCATGTTCGACGACGAAGAAGCCTTGGTACGTATCGATATGAGTGAATACCGCGAGCAGCACACGGTCTCACGTTTGTTCGGTGCCCCTCCAGGATATGTCGGCTACGAAGAGGGTGGCCAATTGACCGAAGCTGTCCGACGGCGTCCATATCGGGTGGTGCTCTTCGACGAGATCGAGAAAGCGCACCCCGAGGTTTGGAACGCTCTGCTGCAAATCTTCGATGACGGACGTCTGACTGATGGGCAAGGGCATGTCGTCGACTTCCGCAACACGGTGCTGATAATGACCAGTAACCTGGGAACTGAGTACGTACGCAGTTCAGGTAGTTTGGGCTTCTTGCGCAACTCCGACGACAGCAAAGAGCGCGAGGCGCAGGCCAAGATCCAATCTGAATTAAAGAAAACCTTCCGCCCAGAGTTCATCAACCGCATCGATGAGATTATCACCTTCTCACAACTCTCGCTAGAAGATATGATCGAGATCGTCGATCTTCAAATGAACGAGGTCGAAGAGCGCCTGGAAGAACACGGAATCAGCGTCAAATTGACTCAAGATGCACAGGAATGGCTAGCGGAGATCGGCTTAGACCCCGATTTCGGCGCCCGCCCGCTGAAACGTGCCCTGCAAAAGCAGATCGAAAGCCCGCTCTCGGTCAAGCTGTTGAGTGGTGAGTTTAATAAGGGTGACACGATCATCGTCGATGTCGAGGGAACCGAGGATAAAGAATTTGTTTTCAAAACCAACAAGAAAAAATCCAAAAAGGTGGCTGAAGAAACAGTCGACGCCTAACCACAAAATACCCAAATAATTGTAAAGCCCCGGAGAGATGAATTTCTCCGGGGTTTTTATAATTCCACACCCAAATGGGCTCAAATTTGCATAATGTGCTGTTCTGAGTAATTTCTAGGCCAAGAATGTCCCTTTTGGGTTACAAGCTGCAGGTACTGAATATGCAGATCTGATCATGTTAGATATCGAAATGCCAGATTAAGAAATCACTTCAAGATTGAAAACCGTCTTCAAAAATCCGTGTTTTCTTGCAATTGTTGTTCAGATTCTGATTCCACAATAGCTTCATCCGGCATATGTGGTTCGACTTTGAATAACTTGAATGCCATTTGCACCGAGGGGCCAATCAGGAGCGCGTGAACGACTGTACCAATCCCAGCTGGACCACCCAACATCCACGCTACGAAGACCAGAGCAACTTCAATTGATCCGCGCGCCAGTCGCAAACTACGTCCGCTGATGCGTTTGACGGCCAACATCAAGCTGTCACGCGGGCCGGCGCCCGCATCCACGCCGATGTAAACTGCTGAGGCAATGCCCATAAGCAAGATTCCCGCCAGCAGCATTGCTCCTTGAAGTACTAAGTTACCTGTTACTGACGGGATAAAATGCAAAGCTAAATCTTCCCAGGGGCCAATGAACATCATATTGGCCACCGTACCCCAACCGATACGCTCACGCAAGATAAACGATGCTGACAACACAACGAAACCAACGATCACACTCATGGTTCCAGGGGTTAACCCTAAGATTTGTGAAAGTGCTACCTCTAGCATCGCCCAGGGACCGGTCCCCAAGTTGGCGCGAATCAACAGGGCAATCGACAGCCCAAAAAGCGCGAAACCAACCTGGATTACCAGAAAGTCGCGTGCAAATGTTTTCCAACGGATAGGTTTAAACATGGGGTTGATCTTACCATAAAGAATCGCCTGAAGTTGCTGGCAACCTCAGGCGTGTGATCAACTATTAGTGGGTTTTCTCTCCGTTTAGGGAGCAGGGGGAATTTGTAATTTTGGTGCCGTCGAGGTGAATTTTTTGTATTCGTAATCGTGTCCTCGATATGTAGTTTGATAGTAGACGGTTAACTTGCCCGCATAATGCTTCACTGGGTCACCGATGGGATAACCCGAGATGAAACCAGTACAGGTCTTTTGGGCACCGCAAGTACAGGAAATTCCCATAACCGAAAAATCGCCCAAGCCATTTATGGTCAGAATTGCTCGATCTGGCATGATATTCTTTGTAACAAAAGTTACCCAGCCAATCCCTGCCTGGCCAGTCTTACCTTTTAGACTTACAAAACGCATTCGTCTCAGATCTTCAAAATCATTAAGGTCGTTCGGGCCGCACACTTCAGCCTGAGTAGGTTGAACCAACACAACCAAAGAAACCAATATCACAACAGTAAGGCCAAGAATTACAAAAAGAATCATTCTCTTCATAGGGAAACCCTCTCAAATAATTAATCCAATATCCCAATTATACGCCTAATTTAGCATGATCTAATAAGAAATTCCAAGAATCGTTGCATAAGTTGTCAGAATTGGGAATATGGCATGCTAGGCATGTCCCTTTTCTCTGGAGATCGCCGCGTAAACTGCCAGATGCGCGAAGATAAATTGCGCAACGAATTCACGTTCCGTGATATACTCGTTGCATCTTAATATAAAGGTACTGAGGTACTCGAAATGCTAAAAATTGAAATAATTTATTGCGAAGTTTGAAACTACACACCTAGAGCAGTCAGTTTGGCTAGCGCACTATTAACAGAATACAAAGGCAAAATTCAAGATGTCAGCCTCGTTCCATCCGATGGGGGCAAGTTCGAGGTCAAAGCAAATGAGAAACTAGTTTACTCGAAAATTCAGACCGGTCGTCATGCAGAGCATGAAGAGGTACTCACCTCTGTTGGAAAACTTATTGGCTAAGGAGAAGGAATGACCCCAGCAAAGAAGAAGGGGCGCGTTTTTTCTGGCGCCCGCCCGACAGGTCGTCAGCATTTAGGGAATTATCTTGGCGCAATCAAAAATTATGTGGCGCTGCAAGATGAATATGAAGATACGATCTACTGCATCGTAGATATCCATGCCCTGACGACTGTCGAGACCACTAAGGAAATAAGACAGAACACCTATGAAATGGCGCTCGATTGGCTGGCTGCGGGAATGCGACCTGAAGACAGTATGATCTTCGTTCAATCGCATGTGCCCGAAGTATTAGAACTGCATACTTTTCTTTCAATGGTCACCCCCTTGGGCAAATTGACCGATCTCCCTACATTCAAAGAGAAGATTCGACATCAGCCGCATAACATCAATTATGGGTTGGTAGGGTATCCCGTTTTGATGGCGGCTGACATCACCTTATACAAAGCTATCGTAGTCCCCGTGGGAATAGATCAAGCTCCTCACTTGGAGTTCACACGTGAGATAGTGCGCTCCTTCAATTATCGCTACAAGACAGATGTGCTCATCGAGCCCCAGATGAAAGGCACCAAAATTCCCAAGGTTTTAGGCATCGACGGGGAAAACAAGATGAGCAAGAGTCTCAATAATCACATTGAACTCGCCTCCTCACCCGACGAAACCACAAAACGGGTGATGCAAATGGTCACTGATCCACAGCGCGCGCGCCGCGCTGATCCTGGCAACCCCGATGTATGCAATGTCTTCACCATGCACAAGATCTTCTCTTCCGACGAGGAAGTCGAAATGATCAACACTGAATGCCGCAGAGCTGGCATCGGTTGTGTAGATTGCAAAAAAATATTCGCAAAAAACCTGAATGATGACCTGGCACCTTTCCGAGAACGTCGTGCAAAATTAGATGAGGAACCTGCCGAGGTTTGGGATGTACTCATTGATGGCGGCAAACGTGCCAGAGAAGTTGCCAAACAAACTCTTTCAGAAGTAAAGGATGCAATAGGTCTTCCGTAAAATCGCTATCCATTTTTTTCTAATCAAAGGAGGAGACAATGGACGCAGGAAACACACTAAATAGCTTTTTGAGCACGCTGGCCCAAGCCCTTTTGATCATCGCCATCCCAATTTTGGTGGCAGCCGCATTCATGTGGGCGCGGCAGAAAGCGGCCGAGATCAAAGCGAATATGACCAAAGAGCAGCTTGCCATGATCGACAAAGGTATCAAATTGGCGGTGAGCGCTGCCGAGCAGGCCGGTTTTACTGGCATACTCAAGAGCGGCGGTGAGAAAAAGCAATATGCCATTGATGCCGTTCAGAACTATCTTGATCGTGCTGGTGTAGATATTGATGTCGAAGAAATCGCTACTTTGATCGAATCCGAGGTCAACTCACAATACTCTAACTATGCCCCGCCAGTAGATACCCCCGAGGCGCGCAGCGCGTTGCTTGATAAAGCTGTCGAAACCGCCGTGCTGGCAGCTGAACAAAGCGGTGCCAAAAAATTGGCCATTGAAACCGCTGCAGGCGTTGCCATGTCGAAGAAAGATTATGCTGTGGATGTCGCCACAAAATACCTCTACGAGCACGGCCTCAAAGTCGACCCTAGTCTGGTCGATGGTATGATCGAAGGTCAGATCATGAAGCTCAAGCTCAAGGCATATGAGTGGCAAGCAACAGGAGGGGCGGAGAAGAATTCGTAATCGGGCTCTAGTTCCTGTTTACTTATATACCTGACTTAAAATACTATGCGTGCACTGATACAACGTGTAAGCTGTGGGCGCGTCTCTGTAGAGGAACGCCCGCTTGCTGAGATCGGCTTAGGGCTTGTAATCCTCTTGGGTATTAGCCCAGATGATGGGGAAGAACAGGTTGATTATTTGACCCATAAAATCGCCAATTTGCGCATTTTCGAGGACGATCAAGGGAAGATAAATCGTTCTGTTCTAGATGTGGATGGCGAAGCTCTGGTGATCTCTCAATTTACATTGTATGCCGATACGCGAAAAGGACGCAGACCATCCTTTACGCGTGCTGCCAAGCCCGAGGTGGCTGACCCGCTCGTAAACGCGTTCGCTGAAAAACTCTCATCCGAGGGGGTTCCAACGAAAACAGGTCAGTTCGGTGCCCATATGCTGGTCGAAATCCACAACGATGGTCCGGTAACCATCTGGATGGAAAGATAACCTTATCCCCAAGAATTACTGAGGAAATTATTGATTTTGGGATATGGCACGTGCAGAGTACATGCTATATCCCAAAAACTGTTTATTTTATGAAGGAATATATCGATTTATGACAACTCAAACTACTGATATTACAACAGCTCCAGAAGAAAAACTGGATATCAAAAAAATCTTGCCTGTATTTGTCATCGTTCTGATTGACTTGTTGGGATTGACGATCATCATTCCCCTTTTGCCCTTGTACGCGGCATCATTTGGCGCCAACGCCTTTGTGATCGGGGCTTTGGGCGCGGCCTATCCGATAATGCAGTTCATTGGCGCACCTATACTAGGCCGCCTCTCCGACCGTTTCGGACGCCGCCCAGTCTTGATCATCAGCCAGATCGGCACCTTTATTGGATTCCTTGTGTTAGGTGTGGCCAACACGTTGTGGTTGCTGTTCATCTCGCGCATCATCGATGGCATCTCAGGCGCCAATATCGCCACAGCACAAGCCGTCATCTCAGACAGCACTACGGAAAAGACCCGCACCCAAGGTCTCGGCCTGATCGGCGCAGCCTTCGGCCTGGGATTCATCGTTGGGCCGATCATCGCCTTTGTTACTCTGGCTTTGAGCGACAATAATTACAGCCTGGTAGCCTACGTTGCTGCTACTTTTTCCTTGTTCTCCATCCTGCTGACTTATTTCTGGCTGGAAGAAACTCACCCACCCGAGAAACGCGGGGGCGGAGATCAATCTCCGAGCTTTGGCTTCAAGGCGCTGTTCGATGCGCTGCGCAAACCCGAAATCGGTTTCTTGTTGGCGCTAATGTTCGCGCAGCAATTTGCCTTTGGTGGGTTCGAGCAGCTATTAGCGCTGTTCACACTCAACCGTTTGGGCATGAACGCATCTAGCAATGCCGGATTATTTGTCTACGTTGGGATCATCGTGGTGATGGTTCAGGGGTATTTTGTCGGCAAATGGAGTCGCAAAAAGGGGGATCGCTGGCTGGTGATGATGGGATTGTTGGTCATCGGCATCGGACTGCTGATCTCTGCGATTACGCCCAAAAATCCTGTACCCTGGTATTCGAAGGCCGAGATCACAGCCGAATTGAGTGCGGGCACTAATCTTCCTGGTGAAACTCCCCCTGTACAGGATATTCAAATTGATCTGCCCGATGACAATAACAATGGCTGGCTGGGTTTGACATGGTTACTCGTTGCAATGATTCCCATATCAATCGGTGGCGGCGTCCTTCAGCCGTCCATCAACAGCATGATCACTCAACAGGTCAGCCCCGAAGAGGTCGGTGGCACATTGGGGATATCGGCCGCATTTCTGAGCGGATCGAATGCCATAACCCCTCTAATAATGGGCGCTATCTTTGAATGGTTCGGTTCAACCGCACCCTTTTTGATTGGGGGTATTATCCTATTGATTTTGTGGGCAATCGCGAATCGAACAATCGCAAGAGAGTAAAAAAATAGGGTAGCGAGCAAAAGCTCGCTACCCTATTTTTTACAACACCCCCCGCTGCATGGCTTCTGAAACGGCGGCGGCACGCGAATCAACCCCCAGTTTGCTGTAAATATTCGAAAGATGGGCTTTGACCGTCCGCTCAGTGATCCCCAGGCGGTAGGCAATCTCTTTGCTGCGTTCGCCTTGTGCAACGGCCGATAACACTTCTAATTCTCGGCCGGTTAGTTCGATGTCGTCACGTGCAGTAGATTTATTAGCTTTCGTATCTCCCCCGAATAGGTTCTCAAGTATTTCCGGCTTCAGCAAGGTTTCGCCACGTGCCGCGGCTCGAATGGTGTTGAACAGGGTGCCACGGTCTGTGTCTTTTAGCAGATAACCGCGCGCGCCCAACCCCAACCCTTTGCGCATGAGATCATCTTCATTGAATGTAGTCAAGATAACGATGGCAATGTGGGGTTGTTGTGTTCTCAAGAGTTCGATGGCTGTCAGGCCATCCATACCGGGCATACGTAAATCCATTAGGATCACATCCGGCTGTAACTCCTCCGCCAGTGCGATGGCTTGGGCGCCATCATTGGCTTCACCCACCAGGTCGAATCCTGACTCAGTTTCCAAGATCAAGCGCAACCCCTCGCGCACAATTAAGTGGTCATCACAAATCAGAATGCGGATAGTTTCAGTCATTTTCGTTGCTCAATGGCAATTCTAACCTGAGTGTGGACCCTTGAGACGAAACACTCTCAATGACCAGCGACCCTCCCGAAATCCGAGCCCGCTCGCGCATCCCCAACAAACCATAATGCCCCGCTCGACCAACACATTCCTCGGGATCGAATCCAATTCCATTATCCTGGATTTCAATTTCCAATAAATCGTCATCATAAGTCATTTCCACCGATGCTTTTGTGGCATCGGCATGACGGGCGATATTGATCAGCCCCTCCGATACAGCTCGCACTGCATTTTCTGCATTCTCAGAGGAGAGTTTCTCCGGAACTGTCAAATCTAACTTGCATGCGATTCTCGTATCGCGCGTAAAGCGATCGACTTCTTGACGGATGGCTTCAGCCAAATCTGTTGGCGATTGGGTACTGCGCAAGTCGCCAATTGCCTGGCGCGCGTCAGCAAGCGTGGTGCGGGCGCGTGCCATGGCCTGTTGGATGATCGTCTGCGCCTTTTGATGGTGATCAGCAGAGATATGAGAATCGGCCGCCTCGAGCTGTAAGATCAGCCCAGCTAAACCTTGAGCCAAAGTATCGTGCAGCTCGCGTGCCATGCGTTGACGCTCATCTTTTAAGGTCAAAGCCTCCACCTGGGCGGCGTAATCGGACAGCTGTCGGTTGGCTACTTCAAGTTCAGTAAGCAATTTTTGGGCTTGATATCGGGCAGTAGTTTCTTGAGTATACAGACTAACATAAAGCACCACAAATAGCATACTCATTGCAGTGCCCAACAACCACCACAAGGAAGATTGCGCGCCCTCCAAAATGATTTGAGTAGAAAATGAAAGCACTAAGAAAAAAATAACCGCAATCACTGACCAACTTCGCCGGCGAATAGAGCCAATCATTTCGCCGATTAGGGCCATATACAAGGCAAAAATCATGCCGATATTTTGCGACATAAGTATGATAGCGAAGGCCAGCAACCCTTGAATAATCACATAAGGCCAAAACCAACGCTCATCTTCGGCAACAATCAATAATGTCCAGTGAATGCCGATGTGAAAGAGAGTAAGTGTTGTAAACAGAATTAATGTAGGTAGCTTGAGCAACGAAGGAGTGATGAGCAGCGACCAAACAAACATCACCACAAAGACAAAATTAGCAAACACAAAAAACCACAGTTCGGGGTGCTCTTTAAACTTATTTCTAAGAGTTGAAATTTTTTCTTTCATGATGCTACAATTTTATCTTATCCCCACAAAGTCGGTATTGTACGATCGTACAATGTACGAATATCCAGTTGAAAAACACACAACGTCCAATTGAAATATCTCAATTAATGGGATAAATTTATCACCAAGAAACAGTTTTAAACAAGTTTCGTAAAGTAATTAACTCACGTTACGCACACGTAGCGGGAAAGTCCTGAAAATAGGGGATATTTCTCTTTAGATTGCGTAACATCAATAATTAAGGTAAAAGATCAACCAAAAGTTAAGGAGCACACATGAGTAATAGGATAGCTATTCAAACCAACAACCTCCATAAGGATTTCGGAGAAGTTTACGCTGTCAGAGGTGTGAATATCGAGATCCAAAGTGGGGAGATCTTTAGTTTATTAGGCCCAAACGGTGCTGGGAAAACCACCGTCATTTCAATGATCTCAGGATTGCTCAAACCTAATCAGGGTGACGCCACTATTTTAGGCCATTCAATCACCCATGAACCCCTGGCGGCCAAAGCTGCTCTCGGGGTTGTTCCCCAAGAGATTGCCATTTATGAAGATCTTTCTGCACGAGAGAATTTGATGTTTTGGGGCAAGATGTATGGTTTGCGTGGAGCACATCTCAAGCAGAGAGTTGCTGAAATCCTTGAGACCATTGGGCTGGCCGACCGTCAGAAAGGTCGCGTAGAGAAGTTTTCCGGCGGTATGAAGCGCCGCCTGAATATTGGTATTGCACTGCTACACGAACCCGAAGTGGTTATCATGGACGAACCCACTGTGGGTATCGATCCCCAAAGCCGACGTAAAATTTTAGACTCAGTCATGGAACTCAACAAGCAGGGTATGACCGTGTTCTATACCACTCACTATATGGAAGAGGCTCAAGAACTTTCCGACCATATCGCCATTATGGATCACGGCGAGATCATCGCCAGCGGTACCCACGCTGAGTTAGTCAAGATCGTGGGGGAGTTAGACCGCATTGAATTGAACATCAACACCGAATCTGATCGAGTCATGGAAACGTGGAAAAATACCCCAGGCGTTGAGAAAATCACTGCAGAAAATGGTCAACTGCATTTGTTGGTCAATGACTCGAATCTTGTCTTGCCACAACTCTTTGAGAAAGCAGCACAAGTGGGTTCGCGCATCACATCGGTCGAGATCCAGGAACCTAACTTAGAAACGGTCTTCCTGCATTTGACTGGCCGGGCGCTGCGAGATTAGGAGTTCATTATGAAATCTATTGATATTGCCCTCAAAGATATGCTCCAATCTTTCCGCAGCCTGTTTGCGGTCATGTTCATGTTTGTGATCCCCATTCTGATGACGGGGATGTTCTCCCTGATGTTTGGGGGGTCAGGCAACGATGAAGAAGGCTTTGTATTACCAACCACAAAGGTGATCCTGGTCAACCAGGATGAAGGCAGCTTTGCTGGGATGCCAGGAGAAGTCAGTCAAAATCCAGAATATGATGCTTCGTCGATTGGCCAACTGCTCACGATGGCGCTCACATCTGAAGGGCTAACTGGCATTATGGATGTTTCCATGATGGATTCCTCAGCCGATGCAAGATTCGCTGTCGACAACCAAGAAGCCGGCGTGGCCATTATCATTCCCAAGAATCTTACAACATCCTTTTTGGCCCCTTTGGGAACAGTAGCCGTTGAAGTTTACCAAGACCCAACCCTAAGCATTGGTCCCGCCATCATCAAAGGAATCGTCAGCCAATTGTTAGATAACTTCTCAGCATCAAAGATCACCTTGGCAGTTACACTAGAACAAATCGAAAACTCTGGGCAGATGATTGATGAAGCACAAATCCAGGCTGTAGTAGCTCAATATCTGGCAACCATCCAACCTGAAGGTCAATCTCAGGGTTCGGAGTCTGCTAATCCATATCTTGATATTCGAGCACCGAAAACCGATCAAAATTCTTCTGATCAGACAATCAATCCCGTAGCAATGATAATGGCCGGAATGTCGATCTTTTATGTCTACCTGACAGGTGCTAGTGGAACACAAACGATCTTGAAGGAAGAAGAAGATGGTACTTTGCCTCGCCTATTCTCTACACCAACACCGACAGCTACGATCTTGCGAGGAAAATTCTTATCTGTGACTCTGACCATCATTGTTCAGATCACCGTTTTGTTGGTTTTTGGGGAACTGGTATTCAAAATTCATTGGGGGGATCTCTTATCCGTTGCGCTCCTGAGTATTGCCATCACCCTTTCTTCCGCGGCGTTCGGGATATTCCTGGTTTCATTTATGAAATCTACTCGTCAGGCTGGCATCATGATCGGTGGCGTAGTCACTATCTTAGGAATGGCAGGAATGATGCCCATTTTCACCTTGGGAATGCCCAATCCGCCCGCATTCATTTCGATCATTTCACATTTAGCCCCCCAGGGATGGGCCGCAGAAGGATTGCAAGTCACGATGAGCGGGGGTGTTCTGTCTGATGTCTGGACGAATATCCTCGCTTTACTTGTCTGGGCAGTGGCTTTATTCGGGATTGGTGTTTACCGAGTAAATAAAAGGTACAAATAAAATCGTAAAGCGTGCTGCAGAAAGGAGCGCGATTTTTAATACGCTCCACCTGCACACAAGGCACTCTACGGAGAAAATCATGCGGATATTAAATCTAGCACTCAATGACTTACTACAAATCATCCGGGATTGGAAATCATTCCTCTTCTTGTTGATCATGCCGGTTATATTCACCCTGGTATTTGGCTTTGCCTTTGGCGGATTTGATACTGGAGATGAAGAGGTCGATCCACGGCTACCCGTGGGTTTTGTTGACCAAGATCAGGAACAAATCAGCCCGGTGCTGTTTGCCCTGTTGAAAAAATCCGACGCCATTCGTCCTGTCACTTTTGAAGAAGATACTACACTAGAAGAATTGGAAAGAATAGTGGCAGAGGATGAACTCGCAGCAATGATCATCGTTCCAGACGGGTACAGCGAAAGTTTGCCCACAGACCAAAAACTCAAACTCATAATCATCCAAAAAGAAGCTACCAGCGCGGGTGCCACTGTGCAAAATGGCGTTCAAGCAGCCGTCAACCGGTTGACCAATTCCATCAGTGCAGCGCAGTTCAGCACCATGATACAAGCTCAGTTCAATCCCTTCGGAAGTCAGACAGATCAGGATGCTTACTTCGACGGATCATTAGAGAACGCAGTTGCCTCTTGGGATGCCCCACCCTTTACGCTGATCAGCACTCAAACTGGAGCCGAAGAAGAGCGCGCGGAACAACCCAACGCTTTTTCGCACTCATCCCCTGGAATGATGGTGCAATTTGCTATCGCTGGTCTGATCGGGGCCGCAGGGATTTTGGTCATTGAGCGAAAGTCAGGCTCACTGCAACGTCTGCTCACGACAGCTATCTCGCGAACAGAAATCCTGATTGGGCACTTCTTGGCGATGTTCTTGATGGTCCTGATTCAATTTACTATCTTAATCGGATTCGCGGCGATCTTCCTGGATGTAGGTTATTTCGATGCCCCCCTGGCTACCATACTCGTCACGCTCACAACAGCCCTGTTTGTGGCCAGCATGGGCATGTTGATCGGCACGCTTGCCAAGAGTGAAGAACAGGTGATTATGTACTCCCTGATTCCCATGTTCATTCTCTCTGGCTTGGGTGGCGCCTGGGTTCCGCTGGAATTCACCAGCCCAACATTTCGGACCGTTGGACACTTTACACCCGTTGCCTGGGCTATGGATGGTTTTCAAAACATTGTCATGCGCGGCATGGGATTGGAATCTGTACTCATGCCTGCGGCGATATTACTGGGATTTACCGCAGCATGCTTCGGTTTAGCAGTCTGGCGCTTCGAATACGAATAACTAGCTTACTTGACTGATCAAAATCGGGGTTCATATGCCCTCAAACCAGTTCGAGGTTTGGGGGCATAATCATTTCTTGGAGCGTCCATAACTTCTAGGTGTTATACCAACAGAATGGAAAGGTGATCGGGGCGCAAATACCATTATAATTTGTTTTGAATTGCACACTTTTCAGCTGCCTGGAGTCAAAATTGCACGTCGAAGAACCAGGTAGAGGATATCCGTCTATGGGATTACCTATAAAGGTAAAAAATCGAGTTGCCTCAAGAAGAAAATATAAAATCCCAGTAAAATATTTTCCCACTCTTCTATTAGCAATATTCATACCCCTGGTTGGGATGTCAGTTTTCGAGTGGGGTAAAGAGATCTTTTTTCCAAATCTAACCACAGGGGAATCACGCAATTTGACGATCGCATTCGCAACAATTGCCACTGTCATCCCCGCTCATTATCTCATGGGGAAATATAGCCTATTGTGGGAGGAGCTCCAACAAGAAAAGAAATTGTTAGAAGCGCTAATGGATGCTGCGAGAGACAGTATCTACTTCAAGGATGAACAGTCACGCTTGATTCGAATTAACAAGAAGATGCAACAAGACCTCAATATTGATGATCTAAGCCAGGTGATTGGAAAAACGGATAACGAACTTTTTGGCAAAGAATTATTTCAACAAACCAGGGCTGAAGAACAGCAAATTATTGAAACAGGGAAGCCATTAATTGATTATGATGAAGAGTTGCAAAAACCGGATGGGCAATCCAATTGGACATCAACGACCAAAGTTCCCATGCGGGACCCTTTGGGGAAAATTACTGGCATCATTGGAATTACAAGGGAAATCAATGAGCGTAAAAATGCTGAGATCGCACTGCAGGAAGCCCATGACCAGCTCGAGTTGCGCGTCGAGGAGCGCACGACTGATCTGATCAAAACCAATGAAAAACTGCAAGGGGAAATTGCAGAACGAGCCGAGCTGGCGCTTGAGAATGCCCGCTTGTTTACTGAAGCGAATCAACGCTTAGATCGATTATCATCTCTACGAAGTATAGATCAAACCATCAGCAGCAGCCTCGATTTGAACTTCACACTGAATATACTGCTCAAACAGGTGCTGACACAATTAGCTGTGGATGCGGCAGCTGTGTTATTGTTTGATCGGCATTTGCAGACACTAGAATTCATTGTAGGCCAAGGGTTTCGAACCAAGGCTCTCCACTACACAAACCTACGTTTAGGAGAAGGGCTGGCAGGGAAAGCCGCTCTGGAACGAAAGATCGTCCAACTCCAGGATTTAGGCGACCAGGAAACTGCTTTTGCACAATCTTCTCTGTTGAAGAATGAAGGGTTCGTCACATACTATGGCATACCCTTGATCGCAAAAGGGAAAATCCTGGGTGTATTGGAAATCTTCCATCGCCAAAAACATTCTGCTGAGCCGGAATGGTTGGAATTCTTGGAAACTCTTGCTGGACAGGCAGCAATTGCTATCGATAATATTAGCCTCTTCAACGACATGCAACGCTCGAATATCGAGTTAGTTCAGGCCTATGATGACACAATTGAAGGTTGGGCGCGCGGTCTTGAACTGCGCGATTTGGAAACTGAAGGACACTGCCGGCGTGTAGTGGATTTGACGCTAAAATTAGCGCGAAACTTTGACATCAGCAAAGATGAAATGGTTCATATCCGCCGAGGTGCCCTGCTGCACGATATTGGCAAAATTGGCGTGCCAGATTCTATCCTGAGCAAACCAGGTCCACTCAATGCAGATGAATGGCAGGTAATGAAAAAACATCCCGTCTATGCTTACGAATGGCTCCTACCTATTCACTATTTGCGACCTGCGCTGGAAATCCCTTATTGCCACCACGAGAAATGGGATGGCACAGGGTATCCGCGGGGTCTGACAGGTGAACAAATCCCCTTGTCTGGGCGCATATTCGCAATCGTTGATGTCTGGGATGCCTTAAAGTCAGATCGACCCTATCGCGATGCCTGGCCACTTGAAAAAATATTGGAATTCATCCACAGTGAGGCGGGTAAACATTTCGATCCGCAAGTAGTGAAGGCTTTCTTAGCGCTACATAGAGAACTGGCACTTGAGTAGGCTTCACAAATCCATTAATCGAATCTAATTCAAGAGTCTTCAAAAAACCTAGCCACCTGACAGTTTGAGAAAAAAATTTTCTGGGACACGGATTTTTTGTAAATATTCATAAAAACTGTAGTGGTCAGAAGGATGGCGCACACCGTGCTGTGTCATTCTGAGGAGCGAAGGAAGCGAAGCGGCTGAAGCGACGAATCCTGCCCTGAGCCTGTCGAAGGGAATCTCTGATACTGTGCGAGAATTCATGCCTGCGTGGGTCAAATGTATCGAACGCCGCAGGGATTCTTCGCTGTGCTCAGAATGACATTCAATCAAAAAACATGTAAATTGAATTCTAGCCACTCTCACCTGCCAGGCGGGCAATTTGGATTGTACAATAGCGAATTACGTTTTGTTTCTCAGTTGGAAGGGCACTTTCTTCGATTTCGGCAATACGCTCAACATCGTTCATCGCCCGAATGATGCCCACAGGAATTTCGACATCCCCTCCTGCAAATGTACTTAAATAATCAATCGCACCGATTAGGAAATTTCGCATTTCATCGTCTGCTCGTGCAGTACGCAAGAAACCGGCCAGGGCAGGAGAAAGTTTAGTCTCCCGGGCAATTGCAGGCGAAGTCTCAAGCGCTCGGGTAGTTGTAAAGGAATACAGAGCATTCGCGAGTTCCGCAAAACTCTGCACCCATTGATAGATCGAATCGCCCAGCACATCCCAAATGATCGAACGCCAATGGCCAATTTGATTGGGCAGTTGAAGCAATTTCTCAAGTTCCACTCGCCATTCATCAGCAACCCTCCCAGATATTTGCTGCATTACCTGATCGATGTCCGTATTGAATAAGTTCTCCTGCAACAGCACCGCCATGTCAGGGCGAAGCGTAGGGAGAAGCTGCGCAATGAAGACATCATTTTCAAAGAAATCGTTGACATCTACGCCGTGCCGCCGCAGAAGTTCCTGTTGGAAAATAGGCAAAAAGTGTTGCAGAGCATCTCTGTCCTCTCGAAGAGCCACAAAAGCTGAATTGCCAGCTGGAAAAGCCGTTTCGATGCGTTTTAGATATTCGCCGTTCCAATCCTGATACATTCGCAAGGTATTTAGAATTTCATACACAGGCAAGTATGGCAATAGACGCTCGGCGACCATGCGCTCGCGTTCAGCCTCGGCAAAGGATTTTCGTGCATAGCGTTCTAAAGCGCGAAATAATCCAGTTGTAAGTTGGTTGATTCCAAGTACTACCGTTTGCGATTGATTGTGAGATATTGCGCGCAACAAACTGCCTTGTTTTGCAAGGGGGATGATTTCTGCGATATTGGCCAAAATCTGCTGTCCACGCTCTACACCTGTACCGGGTGTTCGTCTGGAAGTTGGGCGATCTCGCAATTGAGGCAAAGATCGACCGATAAAATATGAAATGATATGGATTCCAACAACGTCTTCCTCACAGCCATAAAGGATATGGCGGAAATTATCAGTCAATTCATCCAGGAAACTCTCCATCAGGGTTTCATCCGTTCCTATCGTAAGGCGCTCCAATTCCTGCAAACTGCGGCTTTGTGCACCCAGGCGACTTTCAGCAATGGTTTCGGATGCGCGGATTAGGTCTTGGCGATGGCTGTACTGCGCTTCCCGGATATGGTTTTGCAAACTGACATATTCTTGAACTGGCAAGAAACGGAGATGCTCTGATAATCTACTTTGGAATGTCCTCAAATCACCCCCCAAGAAGACTCCCTGTAAAGGCGTCACTGCATAAACGGTACTTTTTCGGGCAGGTGCAGGCAGATGTTTGGAAATCCTGCGTTTGTCATCCTCGGATTTATTAAAAGCAGCCTGACCCGCAACTCGTGAATAATAGCCGCCCTGCCGCTGCATAGGCTCACCGCTGCCCAATTTGATTCGAACGGCATCTACAACCCCGTGTTCGGCCAACCACGAGTGGGTATCATATTTAGCCTTTCGATATAAGTGAGCGGCATTTGCCTGGCTGACCTGCTGGCTCAAGTCGGAACCAGCAATGAAAATTTCGGAGATAATTTCCGCAAATCGATCTTGTGGAGATTGCAATGTATGGCGGCTCTGCGTGGCATAGTTCCACACCTGATCGAGATAGGAGCGAATATTCCTGACTGTGTCGATGTCTTCAAATAAAGGTATCAGCCAAATTGGAGGAAGTTCAGCTGGAGATAGATCCCTACGCATCTGCTCCGCTTGAACACGCATCTTCCGATCAAGAGAAATCAGTGCTTCTGGTTTCGAGGATAAACTGATCTGCAGCGCCAGGGTCATGCCAGGATTGCCGTATTGTCCAGCAATTGAGTTAATTTCATAGATATTGTATGCCGTCGTATCGATGGCAAACTGATCACGCGCTGTTATCAAACCCTGGTTGATTCGAGGGGTAAGCACCATGCGCTGCAAAATATCACGGTACCCCAGTATTTCACGAAGCAAAGGTTCCGAGGTGCGCTGATTATCGATCATAGGAATCAGGGCATACAGTTGTTTGCGCAAATCTTTGTTGAGCGCAAAATAAAACTCCAATGTCGAACGTCTTTGTTGTCGGAGTTGAAACATCTTCCGTTCGTAGCGATCATTATGCTGCCAAAGGATTGTTGCAGGGTCACGACGGATACGAAGTCGTGTTGCCAAGCGCCGCAAGGGAGTAGTTTCCACAGAAAACGGAAGGATGCCTCGATAGCGCTGCTCCAATTGGTGAGTTAGCTGTGTGATCTCGTTCAGGAGTTTGGTAAATTGCAGATTCCGTTGGGGGAGTAAATCAAGTTCATTTTTCAATCTTGGATTAACTGAAATCGTCGGGTCAACTTGTTGCAAAATTCTAAGAATTCGAGTCAGTCGCCGCACATTTTCCATAGCGACAGCAGCCACCAATTGATGGCCTTGGCCTGATGGCCTGTTGCTCCCATCCCAATCACTCCAGAATGATAAAAATGGAGATAACGTAGTATCCGTAAATAATTCAGCAAACTCTTCACCAGAGATCAGTGAGGTTAGATCTAATAGTATTTCATCAACTTCTTGCTGGGAGTTGATGGCTACATTCAAACCACAATATTCCTTTGTCAGTGCTTGGGCAACTTTTTCGATAAGCGCCGGTGCAATCGGTTGTCGAGAGATCAATGCCGAAATTACCTCGTCAAAGGCCATCTCTACTTGCAGTGAATAAGCTTGCGTTGGATGAACGGTGCGGTCATAGGTACGTGACCTGAATTGATCCTGGCGCCTTTGGAGTGAATCTTTCATGAATTCTCGTTCCAACCGCTCAACAAGCCACTGACCGTTGTCGTTCATCGCCCGATACATCAACTCATCTTGGATTACTGCTCGATCAAGAAGGCGGGTTTGAAATACATCTAATCTTTCAGGAATATATGCTTGGATTAATTCCTGGAACAATTGGCTGCTATCTAATGAAATCAGCGCTACAAAACGGCGGCATGGCCGGCTATTTTCACATGTTTCCAGCAGGCGTTTTGCGAAAATATTCCACGCTTCGAACAGATTGGCTGAATGGCTTCGGCTTCTTTCTGAAATGTGGGTTGAAACTTGTTTGCGGTTGTACCGAGAATCTTCATCTGCAATCAAACGGTTTAGGTCAATAAGCAACCGACGGGTTTTTCCCATCAGGGTATCAGAATTATCCATGCCGCCTAATGTCAGGCGAAAAGTAGTTCTTCCTGTTTCAAAACCATCCTCTGTACGAGCAAAGGCGGCCAAAGGCAACATACCAATACCTGCGCGCGCTAGTGCTGATGCCAACCAATCCAGGGATAACCCCGCGGGCAAAGATTCAATGTGCAAGAGAGGATATAAACTTCCTGTCGGCGGGATGATTGCCAGGCCAAACGGATTGCGATCCAAGGGTAAATTTTTTACAGAGCGTAGAAGAGCTTGCGTTCTTTCGAATAAAATCGAGTTGCGCAAATGCCAATAAGCTCTGGTCGCCTGCGTTGAACTCCGATAAAACAAATAACTAATATAAATTGCAGCAATATTGGGCTGAATAAGGGAAAGCAAAGCTTCAAAGCGTTGGCGAATTTGACGATCGCCAATTTCTACCACGGCGAGTCTGGCCCCGGCAAAACTATCGGTCTTGGACATCGAGTGGATTGAAATCACCCTATTGACCTGGGCATCATTGATAACGCCGTGACGATTTAGCTCTGCTGCAATTTGGCGTACAGTTTTGATTTCCGGGAGGTCTTGAACCGGTGCTACGTTTTGATAGGCCAGGTCGTCGATGATGTTGAGATTATTTTGCAGGCAGTACGTGATCAATCGGCGTACTTCATCTTCATCGAAGATCTGTCCTGTCGCATTATGCGGATTATTAATGACCACCGCACCGCGCTGCGGCCAAGCTGAATCATGTTGGCAAAGCTGTTCCACCTTCTCAATAATGGCATCCACATCCAGCCCTAACGATGGCGATAAAGGTACAGTATAAGTTTCAACAAAACACTGTTCATAGGACCAGCTAAGATCTGGAATTACAACTTCAGAAACACCACAATGAAAACCCAAGATGCCCAACGCCGTGCGAGATGATCCACTCACGACCAAACAAGCTTCAGCGCTATACTGCGGCTGATGTTTAATAAAAGCGCTCAAGAAGCTTCGCTGAAGAGATTGTATCCATTCAGAGTTGTGCAGATTTTGAACGAGTAGATCCAGAATTTCATCAGCCTTAAATTCAGCCAGTTCATCAAAAATATGCCCTCTCCAGGCATTCTGTATCCGACGGGTGAGCAAAGATAATTTCTCTTCCCAAGATGTCAATGAGTGCGCCAACGTTTGGACGCCATCTTCCACCAGCTTTTCGAGGCGGTGCTCCGTCCGCGACGCCAGATCCGGCAGAACCGTTTCCGCGGAAACGCCCATTGCGAGGCCTTCAAAGGACGGCTTCGCCAGAGGAACCTGCTCTGATAGATTGGTACCCTCTTCAACAAGCTGCTGTGTAAGTAGAAAATCCAGCAATTCGGCTTCGGAGGCAGAAGGCGTCCCTTTGAGATTGAAGTGCACATTCTCGATCACACCAAGGAAATCAGCATTACCGGCGATGAACACCGTGGGAAGATGATGCAATCTTTTCGCAAACACCGCAGGCGTTAATAAGCGGATTACACGCTGCACAAGTTTGGCTTCTCGCGCCAGGGAGAGATGATTCGGAGCGTTGTTGGCTTCAATGAAAAATAGCGGCCGCTCAATGCTCAAGAGGCGCAATTTTCTGCGAGTCACTTCGTCCAGTGGGTTGCCGATAAACAAAAAAGTCGGTATGTTGGATTGTTGTTCCAGGAGTTGTTCAATCTGCTCCAGTGCCACTCGCTCCTCATCAGCCAAATCATTAAATAACAGATTGGGGATACTCTGAATTAGTGGTTGAATGTCGCAATGATAGCTCAGTATGCGCGCGGGGGTGAATTCCAGGTAAGAGCATAGAGCAAACAAGATGATCCGTACCATCTCGTGAATACCGCCCGTACCCAAGATGATCTCCCGCTTGCCCGATTTTTCCCCTGTATCATAATATAGCGGCTCCTGTTGTTGTTCTAGCCAGGTGCGAAATGCATCAACAAGCGCATGCGGCTTCTTTCTCGAATACCCTCCTCGGGGCATATAAGGAGCACTCTGCTTTATCACCCGAATCAAGAATTCAAGCTTCGGCTTGTGTGTGACATCCCATCCAAGATGTTCCAATATCGCTTCAGGGTCGTTTTGGTGTAATTTTTCTCTGTGAATATCGATACCGAGTACCATACGCAAATACACCGAGGAAAGGCTTTCGTCTTGTACTGGATTCCCGATGTGAAAATTTACACGCTCATCATCGGGAATCATTGCCGCGGCCGTACTCTCGCTGATCTCCGATACTCGCGCTACCCGGATCGGTTTCAGTCGAAAACTAGCCTGGGGGTCAGAAGGATACGCTGTCATCTAAATTTGCTTCGCATGTCGTTATGGAACAGGTTGCTGGAACCTTCTATGTACACCGATATCGAAATTCCTCCACACAAATAAAGTACCATTATCCGAAGTAAGCAGATTTCGGAAAGGTTTTTGAAATAAAACGCAAGCTCAAACCGAAATCTGCTCAGGCGTAGCGGTAAATTTTCCTCATTTTATTTCAAAGCACAAACCGCTACGCGCTTATTCTTCCGTTGATTCTTTTTTCTCTTCTAAGGCTCTTTGCATCAGGCTTTGGAAAACTCCCAGAAGTTCTGAGCCTTGAGCAAGTTCTTGTGGGTTAAAAGAGACTATAGTCCGAGCATTTTTCAAATTCTGGCTGGCTTCCGCCAAACGGGCAGCTTGCGGTGTCAGCATCAACAATTCGGGGCTGTTCTTGAGAACTTCAAGCTCTTCCTTTTCGAAGGCAAGACGCATACGGTTACGCTTCAATTCATCATCGAGACTTTGGTATGTGAGCGCTGACTCCTGTTCGAGCAAGGTCATCTTCAACTCTGCATTTTTCAATTTAAGATCGTGTTCCATCTGCGAAATTTCTTCATCAGCCTGGAATTTCGCCTGCGCGGCTGCAGAACGCGCCTGATGGTTCAGCCGCTCCGTTTGCTCAAGCAAACGCGCCTGTTCCTGCTGACGAAGCGCCTCACCAATCTCCGGGTCCGTTGGTTCCAACGATTGAACAGCCAGGGAAATAAGCTCCACACCAAATTTATCTTGGATAAGCGTTGAGCGTTCATTCAAGTAACTAAGAATATCTGTTGATGAAAGCGCGTGAATCTCAAATTGTTCTACATACTCTTTTACCAATCCTTGAAGTAGAACCTGTACTTCATCAGCAACTTTCTCGACGGCCTCGGTTTTCCAACCTCCGATGCGAATCAGCGAATGTATATGCTCAAGGGAAGGCGCAACCGATCCAACCAGTTTTAGCCGCACTTCTAGATTTCCCACAGCGGTCGCATCAATGGACAGCCGTATCGGGTACGTAGTGCGTTCGAGTGGAAGACTGAAATGGCGTGGGTAAAATAGGCCTTTCCGAATCCTGATCTGACCTCTGGACTCATATAGCAGCCATACATCTGGTCGACGAATCCGATATTCGAATAAGGCTAATAATACAAAAACCATAACAATGGCAGCGATGAGAATTCCAATTGTGATATCCATAATCCGTAACTCCTCCAAAACACTTTGGGCTACAATGTCATCGAAGCCTTACATCTACTGCGGTATTTACCGATTCAAGACTTAGATACAGCTGAAAAAGCGACATAAATTATACTCAAACTAGCAGAATTCTTTTGGGCAAAAGTGCCGAGTCTCTAGAAATCGCCGTTGAAAGTGTCCCCCACCCCCAAATGTGAAATCTCTCACTGCAATTCCCAAAGAACCGATAGATTTGTTTTAATGAGACTTGGTATTTTAGGATAGATGACTACTCGGCAGATTCGGTGTTTGGGAAAATTCCACCTGCCCACAGGGCGGCTCCGACTTGCACAGCGCTGGCACCCGCTTTTAGCATATCATCAACCTCCGAGGTGTGGTACACCCCCCCACCTCCAATTACAGATAGCCCTAACCCCGAAAACTTTTCCAGGGCTTTGAGCGCCAGGGGATAAACTCCTGGGCCGTAGAGCCTTCCAGACACAGGAACACCATTATCATCCAAAAGAGTACCCCGCGGTGCTCCCAGGCTGATGGAATTCACCCCAGCTTCGATAATTGCCTGAACGATGTCAGCACTGATATCCAAATTCACGCGCAAGATCACCGGCAGTTCGCCAAAAGTCGCCTGAGCCATCTGATATACAAGATTAGGCGCGGCATCGGGGGGCAAGCCGACTTCAAGCCCCATGATCCCCTCGACCAATTCTACACGTTCGACCATACCGGCTAATTCATCTGGCGCTTGGGCCAGCAAGTGTAAGATCACGGGGATCGGCGAACGCACCCAACGCTCTGCGTACCGCCGGATCGCACCAGATAAACCTGGATTCGGCAAACCTGTGTGCAGTAAGAATCCGCCTGGATAAGACACAAAGCGCGTACCACGTGCTGGCTTGCGGGGCTTGCGACTAATGGGATGAGTGACAAACGCACCAAACTCTGCAATATCTACAGGGCCTTTGGGATCGGGCGCGAAACCCAAGGTTCCAGCAGCATTCATCAATGGTTTGTCAAAATACAATTCACTCTTTGGCATGATCAATTTCGTTTCAGGTTGCTCGTTTCACGTTAGAACGTTAAACGTTGCACGTTAAACGTTTTTCTTCATCCAGGGTTTCAGCAATTCTATTATTTCATCATCCGGCTGACCATTGACTTGTGGATAACGCCGGTGCAAGCCCTCGACTTTGACTAGAACTTCAGGAATTGTCATCGGTCTACCCGCACGGATCGATGAGCGCCGCACAAAGAGCGCACTCTGGCTGCGATGGCACAGGGCCGCATTTATTTTTTGCTCAAAGGCGGGGGTAATATCGAGCACAATATGAGCGGGGTCATCAGCGTTGAGATGTCGTGCTCGCGGGTGGCCTAAGAAGTTAGCGTTGAAAGTATAGAGCATCGGCGCCGCATCCCCGTGATTCTCCACAGCCCCAACCGCAGCCCGATGCGTTAGCACATGCGCGGGATGACCATATTCGCCACTGGAACCGTGGGTAATAATGGCATTAGGGCCGATTTGTCCAATGTGTTCGATCACGCGTCTGGTCAATTCGTCCAAATCATTGGTGTAAGGGTAAAGGGCATCGTTCTCCCCAATCATGGGGTCGATATATTCTAAAAACGAGGTGCTTTTACCTCCCAAAGCCTGCACGGCACAGCGCATTTCTTTCTCGCGCACTTGGCCTAATTCTCCTTGGGTACATAGGGCTGGTTCGCCTACTTCGCCGCCTTCTCCGCGCGTGGCACACAAATAATGTACGTCGGCTCCAGCACGCGCCAGCAGGGCGGCCGCGCCGCCAGTCAAGATAGTTTCGTCGTCTGGGTGTGCAATCAATACAAGGATATTCATAATTTTCCATCGAATACGGATGAACACGGATCGAAGAGATTTTTTATATTTGATCCGTGACTCTACTGCAAAAAGCCACCAAGCGAGTTTCCCGCCGGAAGCCCTCGTCTGGTAGTTTTTTCAGTGGAGTCATCCGTGTTTATCCTGTAAATCCGTGTACAAAAAAGTTCACCACTTTAGTTTATTCAAATCAAACACAGGGCCATCTTTGCAAGCCAGTTTATACCCCTTTCGTGCCGGCACGGCGCAAACGCCGCATTCGGCTATAGAGCCACAAGGCATCGGTGTCAGGATTAAGGCTTGAGCAAGACAGGGAATAGATTCCTGGTGCTCGAGGCTCAATATCTGGCGTAATTTAGGTAAATCCTTCATCGGCAAATCCATAACCAAAATATCTGCCCAAATCAAAGAATCTGGTAAGGCGCTGAGGGGGTGCGCTTCGACAACAAGAGGCAGATCAGGCAACATCGCATTCGAAAATAGGGCAATATCTGTGTTCGGGAATTGATTTAGCAATGGAAGCAGGCGAGAGATATCTTGGCCCAATGTTGCCAGGGCTAAATGACGAATATCGCCAGGAATTTTAAATCCATGGCCCAGTGGTCCGCGCAGAATTAGGGTTGAACCCGGCTTCCATGAAGAGGGTATTGGATAAGAAGGTTGCAGCGCTGCAGAGGATGAATCCCAAACTTGAAAAAGAGGAACAGCCAAAACGGAGTCCGCAATGGCGGCCGCATCTCCAATCTCATAGGCCAGGAGATACTCCCCAGGAGCAGGAATCATCTCGAGAGAACAGTCAATCCTAAGAGCAAACTTATCGTTAAACCCAGAAATGATTTCAGTGATTCTTCCTTCAGCAATCTGCATAGCATAAGTGTATTGTATAAGCTGGCACCCGGCAACCTTTATGTAGATAATTTATTAACAATGATCCATACCCAGGATAATATAGGGCTATTGGAGAACAATTTAGCGTAAAATACATCAATTATGTCAACAAATCCAAGGCATGGTATCATGTTTGGGTTTAAGAGTAGATGATTCAAAGGAGAAAAAGATGAATATCACTGTTGTTGTTTCTGCAGTTGCCGGCCTATCTTGGCTGGTAGTAGTGGGATTGCTGGTTTTTACAGTACTACGTGCATCCCAACAAAGACCCGTTAAAGGAATGGTCAGTGGCCTGCTAATTGCCTTGTTGTTCGCTTTGATTTTAAACACCGTCAGTGCAGGTTTAGTTTTTATTCAACCTGAAGAACGCGGTGTAGTTGTTTCGGCGATTGAATCAGGAGGTTACCGTGAAGATGCATTACAACCCGGTTTGCGCTGGGTGATCCCTTATGCAGAGTCGGTTGTAATTTACAACATATCCAAACTAACTTACACAATGTCCATCGCATCTTCGGAAGGGCAAATTGTCGGAGATGACTCGGTGTCTGCGCGCACATCCGATGGACAGGAGATCTTGATTGACGCCTCGGTGATCTTTGCGATTGACCCAGAGAAGGTTGTCGACCTGCACATCACCTGGCAGAAACGCTACACCGATGACCTGGTAAGACCGCTGTCACGCGGCGTGATCCGTGACTCAGTATCTCAGTTCCGCGTAGATCAGGTATACAGCACCAAACGGCTTGAGATGGCCGAGCAAATGGAAGTAGCTATGACCGAAGTTTTGGCAGACAACGGCTTGTTATTGGCCGATTTTGTGCTGCGTAATATCACTTTCTCGCCAGAATATGCTGCCTCTGTGGAGCAAAAGCAGATCGCCGAGCAGCTCGCTCAGCAGGCTGCCTTCGTCGTGCAGCAGAGAGAGCAAGAGGCCGAACAGGCCCGCCAGACCGCCGAAGGTGTGGCTGACGCGGCGGTGATTGAATCCGAAGGTGAAGCACTGGCCATCGTGATCCAGGCCAACGCGGATGCAGAAGCCAGAGTGATCGATGCCAATGCGCAGGCCGAGGCGCGTGTGCTCGAGGCAACAGCTGAAGCCGAGGCACTGGCTTTAATTGCTGAGGTCTTGGAAGACAACCCCGACTTGCTCAAGTATCGCTATATCGAAGAGCTGACCCCCCTCATTGATGTGATGCTGCTGCCCAGCGACAACACTTTCCTTTTCCCAATACCTGAATTGGAAAATTCCTCGCCTGGCAGTTCACTAGTGCCCTAGTAATTCAATTTTGCAGGTTCCATTCTGGCAAGTTTGCAGGTTTGATTCCTAAACTTGCAAACTTGCCTCTTTAAATACTTTTCACCGATGAGTAGTCAAAACGCTGCCACTCCCTCTGAGCAAAAAATCCGACTGACAACACTATCGACTTGTTCTGGTTGAGCGTCCAAGCTTAATGCGGACACGCTGGCGCAGGTTCTGCGCCCCATTAAGAACATTTTCGATAATGGCGATTACCCAGATCTATTGGTTGGAATGGATGATCCTGACGACGCGGCAGTTTGGCGCATCGATGATGAGCGCTCCCTGGTTGTCACAACCGATTTCTTCACTCCAGTGGTGGATACACCCTATGAATATGGCGCCATCGCCGCTGCCAACAGTCTCTCAGATATTTACGCCATGGGCGCGGAGCCTTTCCTGGCGTTAAACATCGCCGCTTTCCCACCCGATTTGCCTGCCGAGTTCTTGAGCGAAATCCTGCGCGGTGGCGCTGAAAAAGCAAAGGAAGCCGGCGCAGTTGTGGCTGGTGGACATACGGTTCAAGATAAGGAACCCAAATACGGTCTGATTGCCTTGGGATTTGTGCATCCTGATAAGCTCATGACCAAAAGTGGCGCGCGTCCCGGAGACGTTCTGGTACTCAGCAAACCCTTGGGCTTTGGCACAATATCGACTGCAATTAAGCAGTCTAAAGCATCCCTTGAAGACATGCACGAAGTCATCGATTGGATGTCCCGACTTAATAAAGGTGCTGCTATTTTGGCAAATGAATTTGGCGTACGAGGGGCAACAGACGTCACCGGTTTCAGTTTGCTGGGTCACGCTTGGGAGTTGGCATCGGCATCCAATGTTGGGTTACGATTAGAATGGGAAAAGATTCCATTTACCAATAACGCAAAGCATTATGCAGAGCAATATATCTTCCCTGGCGGTGCTTCGGATAATCGGCTCTTTTACCAATCTCACATAGATTTCAAACGATCGTTCGAAGAGTATGAAGAGATGCTGCTCTTCGATCCCCAGACCAGTGGAGGGCTATTATTATCAGTTCCGCCAGGCTTAGTCAATGCAATGCAGGAGCGCGCCAAAGAAATTGACCAGCCCTTGTGGGTGATTGGCGAAGTGGTCGAAGGCGATCATATCGAAGTATTTTAATAACTCATGTTACGCAGTAAAACAAAAGAAGCCTCCGTTCTCCCTCATCCTAACCTTCTCCCGAGGGGAGAAGGGACAAAGTCCCCTCTCCCCTCGGGAGAGGGCGGAGGGTGAGGGCAGGTTTGAACTCTCAATAGTCCACTTTTGCGTAATATCAGTTAATATGTGCTTGTCAAAAGGACTTTGAACACTCAGGATATTGTCATTCTGAACGGAGCCTGGCTTGCATTTTAGCCAGGTGAAGTGAAGCCTGCCCTGAGCAGGTCGAAGGGAATCTCTGAGAGCAAACGATTCAAGAGCCTGCGCAGGAAATAATTCAAGGAGATTATCAGGGATTCCTCTCTCCGTTCGGAATGACAAGTTTATTGTTCAAAATGGTATTGACTACCACATAACATCAGTTATTAAAATAAAAAATGAAATCGGAGCCAATATTCTAGGCTCCTTTTTAAATTAAATACTTTGTGCATCTTCGTGTTTTTTAAAGAACTTCGTGGTAAAAATCCAACATTGTCAATTGATCATTGCAAGCCTTGAACAAAATTTAGGAGGTAATCATGCGCTTTGGCATCCACGCTTTTCAACTAGAGGCCCTGATCCCACCAGGGTTATCTCCAGAAGAAGTGTTGGCTCACATCACCAACTTTGAGCACATTGATCTCATCCGGCCTTTATTTGAAAAAGGATTCAATCCCATTGAGCTGGGTGGAGATCTAAATCTGTTTCTGCCACAAACATATTCACCTTCAGCTATCGAAAAACTGATCAATTTCAAGGCCGAAACCGGTATCGGCTACACCTTGCATTTACCCCTTTGGTCAGTGGAGACCTCTACCCCCCAAACCCCCGTCCGAAAAGGCTCTATTCAAGCCATAATCGACTGCATTCGGGTCACAAAACCCCTTGAACCTGAAGTTTACGTGCTCCATGCCACTGGAGCGCTGGCGGCAGAGTTTTACCGAATGAATTTGCCAGATATCGCCAAAATTCTGCTCCTGCGACAGTTCCAAGGCAGTGCTGCTGAAAGTATGCGAACCATCCTTGCCGAGACGGGCATTCCAAGTCGCAAGCTGGCAATCGAAACCATCGAGTTCCCCTTCGAATTGACCCTCGAACTGGCACAAGATTTGGATCTTTCCCTCTGTCTGGATACCGGCCATGTTTTGGTTGGCTTTTCTGGCCCCATTGAATTTTTTGATGCTCTTGAGCAGTGTCTGCCGCGCCTGGCCGAAATCCATTTGCACGATGGCCCCTGGCAAGGACCGCAGATGAAAATAGGCTATGGAAAAGATCACCAGGCTCTTGGGATGGGTGATCTCGATGTTGGGCGGCTATTAGATCGACTTCGTGAGACCAATTTCGAGGGCCCCATCATCTTCGAGTTGTCTTTGCAACAAGCGCTAGAATCTTTGCAAGTGATCGGCGAACTTCGACCTGATATTCTCCCGTAACCCGCCTTGCGACCTTTGCCCACAATATGCGTATACTGAGTTAGCATATTCAAAAGGAGATAGATGTGAACGATCGTCCAGGTTGTTTATCCGGTTTATTAAAACTCTTCATCCTCGATAAAGTTTTCGATTGGCTGCAAGATCGTTTTGGCTTTGGTCGCGGGCCATCATGCCTTGGTTGCGGATGTGGGTTTATTCTATTGATCATATTCATTGCCCTAAGCTGCTCAGTGGTCACGGGAACAGATTGGCTAAGCTTTAGCTTCTAGTATAATTGGGACATCTTACCCTAAGGCGGATGCTCTGACTCAATTCCGCGTGGTGCTCTTCTAGGAGTTTATCTTGCAATTTGAGTATACATTTAATTCCCGGCGTTCCCCAATTGTTGGGACGCGAGGTATGGTGGCCACTACCCAACCCCTGGCTGTCGCTGCAGGTTTAGAAATATTAGCCCAAGGCGGCAACGCTGCTGATGCAGCCATTGCCACTGCCGCAGCTCTCAATGTCACTGAACCCACATCTACAGGTATAGGCGGTGATGCCTTTGCCCTTTACTACAATGCAAAAACCGGCAAAGTGACTGCGCTCAACGGTTCCGGACGCGCACCATCTTCATTGTCCATTGATCTGGTCAAAGGCGCAGGATTATTCACTGATCTTAATTCCCCAATCTCCAACCCCTATCACCCTTATACCATCACAGTTCCGGGCGCGTGTTCAGCCTGGTGTGACTTAGTAGAACGTCATGGAAAACTGGCCATCTCTGACGTGTTGGCACCTGCCATTTGGCTGGCTGCTGAAGGATTCCCTGTCGCTCCTACAACTGCTTATTTCTGGGAACGCGGGGCAGATCGCCAATTGGTGAACACACCCAACGGTCACGAATTAACCATTGATGGCCGTGCGCCAAAAGCTGGGGAAATCTTCCGAAATCCAGGTTTGGCGCGCACATTCCGAGCAATCGCTGAAGGTGGAAAGAGAGCTTTTTACCAGGGAGAAATTGCAAAGGCCGTCGCTGCAGTAATTCAAGATGCTGGTGGCTGCCTGACTGTAGAAGACTTAGCATCCCATCAGGCAACTTGGGATGATCCCATCAGCACGACCTATCGAGGATACGATGTTTGGGAATGCCCACCCAACGGGCAAGGACTGACTGCCCTTTTAGGTTTGAACATTCTTGAAGGGTTCGATATTGGGGGTACAGAACCTCTCTCCGCTGAGCGCCTTCATCTCCAAATCGAAGCCATGCGCCTGGCATTTGCTGACACGCGCTGGTATGTTTCTGATCCACAATTCTCAAAAATTCCTTTGGAAGAATTGCTATCGAAAGCCTACGCCGAAGAGCGCCGCAAATTGATCGATCCAAAACGCGCTACCCTCGATCAGCAGCGCGGCAAACCCGTATCATCTTCAGATACTGTTTATCTTTCTGTTGTCGATGGCGAGGGCAATGCTTGTTCTTTCATCAACAGCAACTATATGGGGTTCGGCACAGGCATTGTGCCCAAGGGATGGGGTTTCAGCCTACAAAACCGAGGCCACAATTTCAGCCTCGACCCAAAACATCCCAACGTATTGATGCCTGGGAAACGCCCTTATCACACAATTATTCCTGGGATGATCACTCGGGATGATGAGTTGTTCGCATCCTTTGGTGTGATGGGTGGATTCATGCAGCCGCAGGGCCACATGCAAGTAGCCAGCGCGTTGATCGATGACGATCTCGGTCCCCAAGCTGCCCTCGACCTGCCACGGTTTTGCATTGACGATGGTGAGTCAGGAGGAGAAGTAGCCCTGGAAGTTGGCATCCCCAGCGATGTGATGGATACGCTAAAACAAATGGGGCATCCCACCCAAGCTGTTGACGGCTATGCACGCGCACTTTTTGGCCGCGGCCAAATCATTATGCGCGATTCTGAGAGTGGCACCCTCTTTGGGGGCAGCGATCCCCGCGCTGACGGCTGCGCGATGAGTTTGTAAAGTACTAAATTATTTACAATACGCTAACATTTGGCGCAATATCTCCATGCTATAATCCCGCTCAAATATAGTAGAGTGAATTAGTTGTAAGGAGTCCCAAAATGATTATTAGTAAAGAACTAGAAAATGCTATCAACGCCCAGGTAGGTGCTGAGTTTGCGGCCAGCTTACAGTATGTCAGCATTGCAGCTTATTTTGATGCCGATGACCTGCCCCAATTGGCAGCCTTCTTCTACCGACAGGCCGAAGAGGAAAAAGAACACGCCATGAAGTTTGCCCTTTTTGTGGTCGAAGCTGGAGGAGAGGTTCGAATCCCCGCAATTGAAAAGACTTTTTATGAGTTTACTGGTCCAGAGCACTGCGCCCAACTGGCCCTGGATTGGGAAACCGATGTCACCAAGATGATCAATAATCTGATGGACATCGCTGTCAATGACAAAGATTATATCTCCCAAGATTTCTTGCGCTGGTTTGTTGCTGAACAGTTGGAAGAGATCTCCACCATGGGCACTCTTGTAAAAACCATCCAACGTGCTGGAGATAATATTTTATTAGCGGAAGATTTCTTAGCTCGCAATCCAATTGTTGAAGAAGGTCACGGGTCAGAAGAGTAATCGGATACATTTTTAAACACAAACGGGCACCCAGCCTTGCGCAGGTGGTGCCCGTTTTTATTTCTATAACGTACTTAGATTTACTCTTCGTCAGGATCCTCTTCGGGCAACTTGCCACCTCGCATACCCCAATAAAGCAAACCGCCACCAAGACCCAGTGCGAAGCCCCCTAAGCCTCCGGCAGATGAATAGTATGCCAACAGAGCTGTGAAGAGGAAGATGCCTAAGAATACAGCAATTTGCATCTGCCAGCGCCCCTCGTCATTATTGAAGGCATAAAGAGTGAACCAACCTGCCGCGATGCCAAATACCAGCAGTCCAACAAACCGAACTACCCAACCAAAAAATGCAATTACATCAAAGAATTCCATCGCCTCACCCTCCTGGGTTAGTCTACGCCCACAACTTCAACATTTGGGAAAAATTGCTTGACGGTTCCCGCAACCCATCCCTGTAGAGTGGCTGCTGATAGCGGGCATCCGACACAAGCTCCACCCAAGCGAACTTTAAGTTCATCATCTTCGAATGCCACCATTTCCACTGAACCACCGTGGTATTGCTCAACATAAGAACTAACTTGAGCAATTAAGCCTTTGAGCATCTCTTCCTGTGAATATCCTTCTTGTGTACTATTTGTTTCCGTCATATGTCATCCTCCAAGTGGCTTGACACCATTTTTAAGGCCATGTTCAAGCATAGCCACCACCTGGTCATGAGTATGTGTTCGTTTTAGTCGTCTTGCAACAACCTTAGCCAGGCGATCTAAGACAAGTATACCCGTTTTTGGATGTTTTTCGTGAAATTTTTTGAGGTCCTCGCCGCGGACAAATAACAGTGTTGTCTTTTCTAAACAAGTTGCCCCTGAAGTGTAATGGTCGCTACCGAATGCAGCAGACCATCCAAACACATCCCCACTTTCAATTTGAGCGACGACAATAGGCTCTCCATCATCAGGGTTAAAACATATGCCTACACAACCTTCAACAACAACATAGAGGAAATCTGCGATATCGCCCTGACTAAAGATCACCTCGTCTTTAGCACATTTACATGTATTTAAAAGGGGTGCAAGGCTTGCGAGTTGAGTTGAACTCAAGCCTTGGAATAACTGCAATTGGGCGAACGCATCTGGCAACATAGTTATCATTTTGGGTGGAATTTTTTGGGATGCGCGTTCAATTCGTACGGCCCCAAATTATCATGTTAATTTAACTTATCCAGAGAGGATTTTATAGTGGCATATATCCCGATTGTATAGACATTTGTCCCTGTGAACTTTTGTACCCAAAATTAAGCAAAAAAATCCTGAAGAAATGTCACTTTGTCTCTTCAGGATTTTCTATCGAAATCTTCACTAGCGGATACTTTTTATTCAGACGCGGATTATAAAGATTGCTTGGCTAAAAACTGCTTATTCTGATGAATTGTGCTATTAGGTTGTCATTCTGAGAAACGCAGGAAACGCAGCGGCTGCAGCGACAAAGCCTGCCCTGAGCCTGTTGAAGGGAATCCCTGGAAGGTCGAGCCAGTTTAGACCTGCATTCGCTCAAATGTATTGAACGTATCAGGGATTCTTCGCTCCGCTCAGAATGACAGATAGATTAACTCCACGGTAACCTACCGTGATACCACTCTTTTTGAGAAGCGTAATTTTGGGCAATAAGTGGCAAATCAGCTTTTAAACATAAAAAATCCGTGCAATCCGTGTCCCATTTTGCTCTGCTCTCAAAAAGTGTCCGGTGCTGAATCGAAATCACTGGTTAATCGTAACCCAAATCTCTCACTGCTTCATCAGGGTCAAATTTTTTCTTAGATTTCTTTCCTAATAATTCTTTCCAGAAGAGATCATCATACCTGCGGGAGCGAATGGGCAAGGGCATGGGTACGCCCCACCCTAACAGGAGAACTTCTTCTTTCGGCTGTAGGCGGGCCAGCATCCCTCGAAGAGATTCCCGTCCCGAAAGCCCTGAAAGAACTGCACGAATATCATCTTCATCTCCCAGCCAACCTGAAATACGCGTTCCCAATTGAGACATAACTTCATCATAAATTTGAGAGGGGCGCTGGTCGATGATCAGCAAAGTAACATAGTATTTTCGCAATTCTCGGGCGATGGTACTAAAAGTTGTCTGACGCGCCATCTCACGATTGAGAAGTTTGTGAGCTTCTTCCAGAACAATGACTAATGGACGTGGTTCACCTTTCCCCGAACTACGATACGTGTTTGTGCGCCACTCCCAACGCTCGCGGATCTTGCGGGTGAGCAGGTTGCTCACGAGTAAATAATCCAAATCACTTTCATGTTTTCCGAAGGAGAGCACAATGTGTTGACCAGCTTCAAGGGCTTTGACAATCTCTTCAACGCCATCAGCAGCTGGTTGCTCAACAATATATTCCATATTGAATACGCGGCGCAACTTGCTGTGCAGCCCTTCCGCTGCCATCACGTTGACGCCTTCAGAATTAGCCCATGCCGCCACACTATCCGGTGCGGGGATCTTTTTGCCATCTTCAGCCTCGATAAAAGAGCCGATCTTCATCTGGCGGAATTCGTTGAACCAATTTTCTGCGCCAAAGTTTTTGATCAGGGCGTCTAAAGTTGTGGGCGTGGTCTCGCGCAAATTGAGTTCGCGAGATAAAAGTTCAATATCTGATGAGCGGATATCGCTCATGGCAATCTCTAAGTTGAAATCTGGGTTCTGACCACGGATTTGTGCCCCAGCACCGAGACCGACTACCCGCACTCTAGATGAAAACTTGGTTTTCAAACCAATCACCCTCTCTCCGGTATCGGATGCAGTGTCGTCGAGGCCATACTCATTATGCATGTCGAAAACTAAAATCGAGGCAGCGTTGTAATGGATCAACCCGGCCAGCACCATTCGTGTGAGGAATGATTTACCTGTCCCTGTAGCACCAAAGATCCCCGATGAACGCTGAACGAATTTCTCCATGTTGATACGCACAGGGTGATCTTGCTCACGTGTGTAGCCAATCACGAAATTGCCCTTCTTCTCCTTGCCAAATATTTCGGCGATATCACCTTCGTTAGCCAGATAAACTTTGGAATGGTGAGGCGGTACGGTCTTGACGGGCAAAGGGCGTGGAGCATCACGCAATCCAGCATCAATAGCAGATACCCATTGCTGATATTCACGTGAGCCAGGTTCGGGGCCGACATCATACATCAGGGCTGGCAGCACTTCCAGGTTTGTGTAGAGCGTTTGGCCATGCAAAAGGCCAGCAATTTCTGTGGGAAAACGATCCTCGCTTTGTTCGTCCGCAAAACGCGGATCTGTAGCGCCAAGTTGAATATCTGTGACGAGGCCATAAAAATTCCAGGGAGGGCTCTCAATGACTACGAATGCCCCTTCCTGCACTTCATGCGCAGGAACTTCAAGCCGAACGCGGAAACTATCTTTCAATCCGCCGCTTACAATATACCCAATTTGTTTTCTCTCCACTATACGCCTCCCTCAAATTCGATTGCATCACTCAAGGCGCCCAACACCGACATCAAGGTATGATAATCGTCTCGCAGGAGTGTAATCAATTCACCCATCGCAGCTTGTGCCCATTTTTTATCACCGACCTCTTTATGTGCCTGGCTGGCTTGTTCCACATGAGCAGCGATCATTTCACCAATGGGAGCATCCTTGGATCGCAGAAGATGCCTGAAATATCCGAATCTGCCAGTCCCTGTAAAAGCTCTCATTTCTTCAGAACTGCATTGATAGATCACATCGAGGCTAAGAGGGGGTCTTGGAGGCAACAGGTGCTTAATTTGTCCATTGTGTACATTACCCACAGTTATTACGCTAATCTCGACTGGCACATTACGGTTGACCCGGTTGTCTGCAATGACATTTTCATCCACCTGATCAGCGGTCACCAATTGCCTGACAATGCCATCTTCATCGATATGGATATCATGAATCAAACCATAAACCTGCTGGCCGCCCCCCAAAGGAGCACGAACCAACCCCCCAAAAGTCGGCGCGTCCAACTGAGAAACGCGGCATCCTACGACAAAACCAGTCGTTCCAGCTCGAAGCAATCGTCCAATTTCAATCGCGGTCATCTTTTATACCTTCCTGTAAATCCACTATCATCTTTCGTGCCTTGTTTTTGCGATTCTCCGCCAACTTCTATGCCGCGACGATACAACTCAAGAGCGATCATATTTTCGACCTGCTTTTTTTCATCCTGCGTAACAACGGCGACCTCATGGGAGCGATGAAGCAGATAAGGGTACGTACGCGAGCCGAGAACCTGGCATTGCTTCACCAATATGGCATGGAGATCATCTAGCTTTTGAGAGTCGTTTGCCACCCA
The DNA here is from genome assembly GCA_016785015.1 of Anaerolineales bacterium. Taxonomy (GTDB): domain Bacteria; phylum Chloroflexota; class Anaerolineae; order Anaerolineales; family UBA11858; genus NIOZ-UU35. The sequence continues at coordinate 284 of JADHTJ010000019.1, read as the reverse complement.
AGCGGGGATTTCTACGCGAACCGGATAGGGATGCACATCATCCCGGCCGACGTTGAGATAAAAGAAATGCAGCGCCAATTCAGCCGTATATTTATCTGCATTACGTGACTGAATGCCAAAGACAGATGAGCGTTCTCCCGGTTCGAGAAGAAAATAGAAGAGATCAGCATCGGCAATACCATGAAAAGGGCGGTGTTCGCGACCTGCTTTGTCAAGTTCATCATCGGGGAGCGTAGCTATCTCTAATAAGCGAACTAATAAATCGCCTCGCGGCTTATCAATAT
>JADHTJ010000150.1 GCA_016785015.1 Anaerolineales bacterium | reverse complement strand
AGATTGGCAGGACTTGATCCTGAGGCTGCATCTCGCATTGAGCCGCAGAATTTGCGCCGTACGGTGCGCGCTTTGGAGGTAATTTTATCCACCGGGAAACTTTTCTCCACACAGAGGGAGTCTGATCCACCACCTTATGAAATGTTGATGCTTGGGATGTCGTGCCCGAGAGAGGAGTTGTACGCCCGTGTCGATGCACGCATTCAACAAATGTTTGAAGACGGATTAGTGGAAGAAACGCAGCGCTTGTTAGATCAGGCATATGCACCAGACCTGCCCTCGCTTTCTGCAATTGGATATCGGCAGGTGATCCAATATTCACAAGGGGAAATTACGTTAGAAGAAGTTATCACGCAAATGAAACGTATCACGCGCCGGTTTGTGCGTCACCAGGCCAATTGGTTCAAAGAAGATGACCCCAATATCCATTGGTATCAAGTGGGACCGAATGTGATCGACCAAATGGAAGCCGATGTCATTGATTTCTTGAAGAAAGATCGATAAAGTAATTGACATTCCCCCAGAAAGTAATCTATACTATTATCAGGAAAACCAGATATCAAAAGGAGTGAAACATGAGCGACCGACCATGGCTTGAGCGGTATGATGAGGGCGTCCCGCAAACGATCGATTATCCAGAAGTTCCCCTGTTTTATTTTCTCGAAGAGGGAGCAAAAAAGTATCCCGATGCTCCTTGTACAATTTTCAAAGGAGCAAAGATATCATACAGCGAGATGGTCGATCGCACAGACCGCTTCGCTGCCGCGTTGGCTAGTCTGGGGGTCAAGAAAGGTGACCGAGTAGGGATTTTCATTCCCAACACACCCCAATTTGTGGTCGCCTATTTTGGCGCGCTGAAAGTTGGCGCTGTAGTGGTAGCAACGAACCCACTTTATACGGCAAGGGAGATCGAACATCAGGCCAATGACTCGGGGATGGAACTGATGATCGTGATGAGCAATTTCTACAACACGGTCAAAGAAGTACAGCCGAAGACTAAGATTAAGCAGATCGTTGTAACCAATATCAAGGAAACTTTGCCGCCGGCTACAGCATTTCTGTTTACGTTACTCAAAGAAAAGAAGGCTGGATTCCGTGTTGAGTTAAGTGAGGGTGATATTTGGTGGGAAGATTTGATTGCTGATTTCAAGCCGGAAGATCGACCCAATGTTGATGTGGGTCCTGATGATGTGGCGATTTTCCAGTACAGTGGTGGTACCACGGGAACCCCAAAGGGAGCCATTGCCTTACACAGAAATTTGGTGGCCAACTCGCTGCAGATACGACGCTGGATGCCGCAAGCAATCGATGGTGAAGAGGTCGTCTTGATGGCCATCCCGCTGTATCATGTTTATGGTATGGTAGCCGGTATGAATTTCGGCATGGCGACTGGGGCGGCCCTTGTAATGATACCCAACGCCCGCGATATCAAAGATGACCTGGATAATTTACAGAAGTACAAGTGCACAATCTTCCCAGGCGTTCCCACTCTCTATAACGCTATCAATAACTGGCCAGACGTATTGGCAGGTAAGTATGATTTGAGTTCAATCAAGGCCTGCATTTCTGGCTCTGCGGCATTGATGCGTGAAACAAAGGAAGCTTTTGAAGAACTGACGGGTGGTGTGGTATTCGAAGGTTTCGGACTCTCCGAGGCGCCTACGGCCACTCACTGCAACCCATTGATTGGTGATAACCGCGTTGGATCGATCGGTATGCCGCTCTCTGATGTGGATGCCCGTATTGTAAGCCTCGATGATGAGGTCACAGTATTGCCTGTTGGCGAGATTGGCGAACTCGTTATCCAAGGCCCACAAGTTTTCAAGGGCTATCACAATATGCCGACTGAAACTAAAAACACGCTGCGCGATGGCTGGCTTTACACGGGCGATATTGCTAGAATGGACGAAGATGGCTACTTCTACATTGTCGACCGTAAGAAGGAAGTCATCAAGCCGGGTGGTTTCCAAGTCTGGCCGCGCGAGGTCGAGGAAATTATCGCAGACAACCCCAAAGTTCTGGAAGTTGGTGTGGCTGGCATCCCAGACCCCAAACGAGGCGAAACAGTTAAGGCCTGGGTTGTGGTCAAACCTGGAGAAACGCTGACTGGAGAAGAAGTGCGCGAGTTCTGTAAGGATAAGATGGCGGCCTATAAGGTGCCAACCCATGTGGAATTCCGTGATGAGCTTCCCAAGACAACGGTTGGAAAGATCTTGCGCAGGGAGCTAGTGCGAGAGCACAAGGAAACGATGTAATTACTCTACAACCCCAGAATAGGTGAGGAACAAAAAAAGTGCATTGGTTCAAAGCCAATGCACTTTTTGATATTTATGTTTGAGGGCTAGCGTTATTTTTGATTGAAGAACCGCAGAATGGCAGGGGCGACATCAGTAAGGTCGTTCAAATCTTGAGTGAATTCTCTTCGCAATGATTTCGCACCAATAATAAGAGCAGGGACCGGGTTATAGGTGTGCCGGCGGGTACTGAGATCTTCCATATTGCCATGGTCGGAGGTGATCAGGATTAACCCTTCGTTATCATCCCATGCTTTGAGCAGGCCGCCCAGCACCTGATCGAACCGTTTCAGCCAAAGCAGTGCTTCTTCCATATCTTTGCGGTGACCGAGAAAATCGCTGATCCAAAACTCGAAAAAGGCGAAGTCGTAGTCTTGGGTAAGATTGGCTAGTTTTTGCCCGGCCTGATTGAAGCTGTAAATTGGCGAATCTGAATAACCCAAGCGCTCGCGCCAGCCTTTGCCGGTGAAGTCGGCAGAAAGGGCGCGGCCTGCAAAAAGATCTTCTTCGGTCATCAGGGGGATGTCGGATTTTCGCATAGCCATTGCAACAGCACCGGGTAGGCGTTTGCCTGAGTCAATGCCGTCGAAATATCCCTGGGGAAAGGCGTTTAGCAAAGTAGCCTGTAAACCATGCCCATTTAGTGTCTTGAATATATTGAAGTTGGCTAGAGCTTCAGCAATGGTCGGGTTGGGTTTGGGGCCAAAGTGTTCGCCGATCAGCGCGGGAATGTTGTGACCGGTCAGCAAGGCGGCCTGTCCGCTGGCTGATTGGGGGAGGCCATCGACGCCGAGACAGGCGTCCAATGGAAGCAGAGTAGCGCGCTCGGAATCCAAGATCACGCTTGGGCCAAGTTCGAGCAGCCGCTCTCCATCGAGTAGATTACTCATATTTGGCATCTCGGCGCGGACGAATGGATTTATCTCAGGATCATCTTTCCCTAAACCGATACCATCTAAAAAGAGAAATAAAAACTTCATGTGTTGGGTTTCCGATAATGCAGCCAGGAGGAGGAGCGGGTTTCGCGGTCGCTGCCGTCTTGACGCGTTACAAGTTCTAATTGTGTTGAAAACCCCACTAAATCACTTTCGATGATACCCGATGATGAGGAAGCAGCATCATTTCTAAAGAAAACGTACAACAAAAATGAACCGCCAGGTTTGAGCAATCGATCGAGATTCTTTCGATATTCCTTTTGACCTTGCGAATCCAAACTATGGAAACAGCCTATATCCAAAACTAGGTCAAAAGGTTGCTCTATATTATCTAACTGGGTGACATCTTGGGTCAGGAATTGGGCTTTGACACCGGCTCGGCGAGCTTTGCGCCGGGCAGAACGGATGGCTTTGGGTGCGAAATCGATGCCAGTGGCATCCCAATCATTTTTGGCCAATGAAATAACATTAGTTCCAGTCCCGCAGCCTAAATCAAGAGCCCTACCGGGGAGGTTAGCCTCGATGAACTCATGCAGCTCTGGGGGAGTTATGTTGGTATCCCAGGGCGGATTGAATAAATACCAAATGTTGAAGACAAATCTTCGGGGGAATTTCATGCGTGCAAGTTTACCATTTGATGGGGTTGGTAGATGAAATTTAGATGTGAAAGTAGAGGGGTAGAGGTTCGAGAATAGAGAAATCTTACTTTCAATTTATTCTTGCAACCTGACACTTGACACCTGAAAACGGGCACAAATTGCTACCCGTTTTCGATGTTTTACCATATAATTGTGTGGCTATTTTAGATTATTCGCACAACATTGAATTATCAATTGTGAAATATATCAATTCGAGGAAGGTCACAACCCATGAAAGAATATTCAACTGACAAAATCCGAAACATCGCTCTCGTTTCCCATAGCAGTGCCGGAAAAACTATGCTGGCTGAGGCCTATCTGCACACGACAGGAGTGACCACTCGCTTAGGGCGCATCGAAGATGGCACCACAGCATCGGATTTTGAAGACGAAGAAATTCGCCGAGGCATTTCACTCTCCACCTCAGTGCTCCCAATTGAGCATAAAGATCACAAAATAAACTTCCTGGATACACCGGGATATACTGATTTCGTTGGTGAAGTAATTTCCTCATTACGAGTTGCCGATGGCGCGATTGTCGTTGTCGATTCTGTGGCTGGCGCTGAGGTTGGTACCGAGATTGGCTGGAATTTTGCTGATGAATTCAACCTGCCGCGTTTCGTGGTCATCAACAAGATGGACCGCGATAATGCCAATTTCCAGAAAGCGTTAGGAACAGTTGCTGACAGTTTTGAAACTCGCCTGATTCCTGTACAGCTTCCCTGGGGCGAAAAAGCCGAATTCAAAGGTGTGCTTGATTTACTCTCCATGAAGGCCTACGCTGGCGCGGGAAAAGACGGTGAAGAGATTCCCGCCGAATTCAGTGATGCTGTAGAAGAAGCTCGCATGGAATTGGTTGAAGCTGCCGCTGAGGGTGACGATGAATTATTAATGAAGTATCTTGATGGAGATGAGCTTTCCCCGGTGGAAATAGCGGCCGGATTGCGCAGTGCGATTTTATCTGGTGAAGTTGTGCCCGTTTTTGTGACTGCGGCAACCTCTGAGATTGGCATGTATCCATTAGCGGACGCGATTATCTCGATGATGCCTTCCCCAGCGGATCGCCCTGCGGTCGAGGCCGAGGGTGCTTCTGCGACTGAAGAATTGCTTGCCTCCGATGCTGGCCCTCTGGCTGCCTATGTCTGGAAGACAACCGCCGATCCCTTTGTTGGCAAAATTACATACTTCAAGATATATTCCGGTGTGATCAACTCGGATGGCCGCGTGTGGAATCAGAATGCCAGGGAAGCAGAGCGTTTGGGCGGTATTTTTGTGATAAGGGGCAAAGAACAGATTTCAGTGAAGGTTCTACACTCTGGCGACATTGGTGTTGTGGCGAAATTGGGTGAAACATCTACATCGCATACTTTTAGCGACAAAGCCCACGCATTGACCATGCCAGTGCCCGATTATCCTAATGCATTATTCCAAGTTGCTGTCAGTCCGGCCACCCAGGCAGATTCTGCCAAGGTCAGCCCGACGCTGACACGCCTCTGTGAAGAAGATATGACCCTCTCCTGGCGTCAAGAACCCAGCACCAAGCAAACAATTTTACAGGGTATGGGCGACCAGCATATTGACGTTGCCATTCGAAAAGCCGAGTCCAAATTCCAAACGATTCTCAATACTGAAATTCCCAAGGTGCCCTACCAGGAGACGATTACCAAGGCGGGCTCTGCCCAATATCGCCACAAGAAACAATCGGGTGGCTCTGGACAATTTGGCGAAGTCCACTTACGAGTCGAGCCTTTACCAGATGAGGATTTCGAATTTAAAAACGAAGTTTTCGGTGGGGCGGTCTCCCAGAATTATATGCCTGCTATTGAGAAGGGTGTCAAAAACGTGATGCTAGATGGCGTCATCGCGGGCTACCCAGTCCACAACGTGAAGGTAGCAGTTTTTGACGGAAAGGAACATCCTGTTGACTCAAAACCGATGGCATTTGAGATCGCTGCCCGTGAATGTTTCAAACTGGCTGTGATGCAGGCCTCGCCAGTCATGTTAGAGCCGATCATGAGCGTGCAGGTCACCGTTCCTGAAGCCAGCATGGGCGATATACTTGGTGATTTGAACACACGTCGCTCTCGTGTTCAGGGTATGGATACCGTACGCGGTAAGTCTGTTATCAATGCCAATGTGCCCCTGGCTGAGATGCAGCGCTATACTACCGATCTGCGCTCGATGACCGGTGGACGTGGTGTATTCGCCATGGAATTCGACCACTACGAAACCTTACCCTCGCATCTGGCAGAAGAGATTATCCAGTCTGCTCAACAAGAGAAAGAAGAAAAATAATTCTTCAGAAAATAGCGGTTACGTAAGAAAGTTAACTCAACAGCCCTGCCTCCAAATGTAGCAGGGCTGTTTCAAACCATGAATTCACTCACATCCTTCGTTTTGAGGGGAGGTAATAATGTTTCGACTATTCAGAAAAAAAGACGATGTTTTCCACCAACTGATCGAACAGCAAGCCAATCTGACATATAAAGGGCTTAAATTGCTGGTGAAATATATGGACGAGCGAGATCATGATGTGGCAGAAAAATTAACTTTGCGAGAGAAGGAGGCCGATGAGATCCGACGGATTTTAATTGATGAATTGAACCGCACTTTTGTTACACCCTTTGATCGCGAAGATATTTTCTCACTATCTCGAACAATCGATGATGTACTCGATTATGCCTACAGCACTGTAGATGAGATGGAAGTATTGCAAGTAACTCCGACATCCTTTATGAAGAGAATTGCCTCACTGTTGCGTGATGCTGCCTATGAGATCTGGTTAGCCGTACAACGACTGAAAAATCATCCCGCTGTAGCCATCGATCATGCTCAGCGTGCCAAAGCTTTAGAAAATCGTGTTGAGAGTGTCTACCGCGAGGCTGTGGCCGACTTGTTCAGTGGCCCAGAGGATGTGCATCACATCGTGGAGATGTTGAAGATGAGAGAAGTTTATCGACATCTTAGTAATGCAGCTGACCGTGGAGATCAGGCGGCCAATGTGATCTCAGATATCGTTGTGAAGATGAACTAGTTGAGGGTGTGCCAATGACGCCTGCTTTAATTATTCTGATTGTGTTGGCCATCGTTTTCGATTTTTTGAACGGCTTGCACGATTCCAGTAATATCGTAGCCACAATGATCTCTTCGCGCGCTTTTCGCCCCCAGACTGCTCTAGCGTTCACAGCAGTCGCTCATTTTTTTGGACCATTCCTGTTCGGTGTCGCCGTCGCAAAAACGATTGGCTCTGAAGTTGTTCAAGCTGAGTCGATTACTTTGGAAGTGATCATCGCTGCCCTATTTGGAGCGATCATTTGGAATCTTCTCACCTGGTTCTTTGGAATACCGAGCAGCTCGTCCCACGCCTTGATCGGGGGCATCATTGGTGCAGTAGCCATTGGCGCAGGGTTCGATGTGATCAAACTTAATGGGCTGGAAAAAGTTCTGATTGCTCTATTGGCTTCGCCTATCGTCGGTTTTGTCTTGGGTTTTTTGATCACGCGCCTGATATTTTTCTTGGCTCGAGCCGCAACGCCTAAGATCAACACATTTTTTAAGAGATCGCAGATTGTAACAGCCCTTGTTTTGGCTTTTAGCCATGGCACTAACGATGCTCAAAAAACTATGGGAATAATTACACTTGGACTACTGATCAGTGGGTTTATTCCTGATTTTAGGGTTCCTGTTTGGGTCATCGCAGTGAGCGCTGGAGCAATCGCTCTCGGAACAGCGTTCGGTGGCTGGCGGCTAATTAGAACTCTGGGTGGGAAATTCTACAAAATTCGCCCCGTGGATAGCTTCGCATCACAACTGACTTCGGGAATTGTGATCTTAGGAGCCTCCCTCTTTGGCGGCCCCGTGAGTACCACACAAGTAGTGAGTTCAGCAATAATCGGCGTGGGGTCATCTGAGCGCTTTAGCAAAGTTCGTTGGAATGTTGCAGAGGAAATAATCACGGCATGGATCATTACAATTCCTGCTACGGCATTATTGTCGGCAGGGACTTATTGGGTATTGGTGAACATTCCTGCAATTCAGAACTTTCTTAGATAATCAGCACGAATGAAGCTGGTCATCAATATTCCCTGTTATAATGAAGAGCAGACTTTACCATTAGTATTGGGGGAACTTCCAGAGCACATTTTTGGTATTTCAGAGATCCGTGTTCAAATTGTTGATGATGGATCAACAGATGACACATCTAAAGTGGGGGCAAGATTCGGCTGCAAAGTGATAAGGCATGATCGTAACTTGGGATTGGGATGTGCATTCCAGACAGGCGTCAACGAAGCTTTGGACAGTGGCGTTGACATTTTTGTCAATATCGATGCGGATAACCAATACCCGCCAAGGTATATTGGGGACCTCATAAAGCCAATCTTAGAGAATAGAGCAGAAATTGTAATTGGAGATCGCCAGCCCTGGAAAGTACGATATTTTTCTCCACTAAAACGAATTTTGCAGTGGCTTGGTAATGCAGTTATTAAATTGCTATTGAATATTGACTCCCGCGATGCCGTCTCGGGCTTTAGAGCATATTCGAAGATTGCTTTAGAAAAAATGTATGTTACGTCAAGCTATTCATATACCTTAGATACCCTGGTTCAAGCCGCTCACAAAAACTTTCGAATATCCTCTCTGAAAATCCAAACCAATCCTCCTACAAGACAATCTAGACTTTCGAGAAATATCTTTCAATACATCGCCCTGACGATGATAAATTTCATTCAGAGCATACTTATCTATGAGCCTAGGAAGGTATTTGAGTGGAGTCTTATTTTGCTCTTCTTTTGTGTTCTGATTACATTTCTATTGTTTTTGAATGTCTGATGCTATTTGCCAATAGGCAAATATAAAGGAAAAAGTTCCCCTTGGAGTTGAAGGGGAAGGGGGATGAAAAGTCATGCTATACTGAACTTCAATCGCACCTCACATTAGGAGAAACCATCATTATGAAAACGCAACGCTTCGATGTTCTCAGCCAGGCCGAAGTTGAACGCATTGATGCCGCTTCGATGGAGATCTTGTCGGAAGTTGGCATCCAGGTAAATTACGGGAAAGCTCGCGAGATTTATCGTGAGGCTGGGGCGGAGATTGACGGAGAAACAAATGCAGTCAAAATTCCGGAAAAGCTTGTTCGCTGGGCCGTTGATCAGGCCCCCGAAGAATTCTCTCTTTTTGGCAGAGATGCTAAATTTTATTTCGATATTGGGGGTGAACAAGAAGTGCCAGTGTTTGCAGGGTTGGGGACTCCGACACGCATCATCGACATCGATTCGGGCGAAGTGCGCGCATCTACTTACCAGGATGTGCTGGAGCACATTATCCTGATAAGCGCCAGTGAGAATATCCACAATACCCAAATGGATGTCTGGCCAAATGATATTTTGATGACTACGATTCACACCGAAGCTATTTGGGCCTGGGCGCAAAATAGTCGGAAATCTTTTGGCATGGGGTGTTATGGGTATTTGCCAACTCGCGATATGATGCGCATGATGGCTATCGCAGTCGGTGGGAAAGAGGAACTTAAAAAGCGACCGCGTTTCATGATGATTTGTTCGGTGGTCAGCCCGCTTCAAATGGATCAGGCCCAAGCGGAGGGGTTGCTGATCACTGCCGAATATGGACAACCATTGGCTATCTCCCCCGAAGCGATTGCTGGCGCAACAGCCCCAGTCACCATGGCGGGATTGTTGGCGCAGGCAAATGCTAATATTCTTGCTCACATTACTCTTGCCCAAATTTTCCGTCCCGGAACACCGGTATTCTACGGCACAGTTTCAACCGTATCGAATATGCAGCACGGCACAGTTGCCTTGGGCGCACCAGAGACAGGGCTGATAACCGCCGGTTCGGCACAGTTGGCGCGTCATTATGGGTTGCCAATACGCAGTGTTGGTGGAACAACGGAATCCAAACGGCCAGATTTACAGGCCGGATTCGAACGCATGGGCACGCTTCTGCCTGCTGTTTTGGCGGGGGTGAACTTGATCACTTGCGCGGGCACGTTGGATGGCACCATGCTCGAAGATCATGCCATGCTGGTGCTGGATGACGAGATTTGCGGTGCAGCCCTGCGCATGGCGCGCGGTATCGAAGTCACTGACGAGAGCCTGGCGTTGGATGTGATTAAAAAGGTGGGCTTCACTGGAAATTATCTCACTGAAGACCATACTTTTGATCTCTTTCGAAAAGAGCTTTTCATCCCCAAGCTCTTCTCACGCGAACCTTACGATGCCTGGGAAGAGGGCGGCCATAAATTAGCCATCGATCACGCCAAAGAACGCGCCCGTGAAATCCTGGCAAACCACAAACCAATAGAGCTGGATCCTGTGATAACCAAGGAACTCAATCGATTCCGCCAGAGTGTTGCCGAGCGTTCGATTGAAGATTTTTATCTCTATGAAACCGAAGAAAAACAGGACTATGAAAATCTATGAACGAAAAAACAACTCAACAATCTGTTTTATCACTGCGCACGAAGCTGCTTTTCAGCACCGGCGATTTGAGCACCAGTATCCCGTTGGCCATACTGATGTTTTTTCAATTATATTTCTTGACCGATGTGGCTGGTTTGCGCCCTGATTACGCTGGTTGGGCTGTGGGATTACCGCGCATCTGGGATGCAATCAATGACCCCTTGTTTGGCCTGATCTCCGACCGCATCCGCACTCGTTGGGGGCGCCGGCGTGTGCTGTTGTTGTTTGGTTCTGTGCCTTTGGGATTGACCTTCATTTTTATGTGGTTGGTACCACCTTTGGGCCAGGTTGGCATGGCCTTTTACTATGCGATAGTGTTCATCCTCTTTGATACGGCTTTCACCGTGGTGCACGTTGGCTATAACTCGCTGACCCCCGAATTGACTTCGGATTATGATGAGCGCAGTTCATTGAACGGCTATCGCATGGTTTTCTCCATATCGGGCACCTTAGGCGCCATAATCCTGGCCACAGTTTTGGGGTGGTATATCGAAGATCAGCGCACTTTGTATATGTTCCTTGGCGTGGGTTTGGGCATCATTTCGATCATCCCGCCGTTGATCGTCTTCCGTATCACATCGGAGCGCGCTTCGGAAGATTTACCAGAGCCCATGCCATTAGGGAAGGCACTTTTACAGACCTTGGGAAATCATCCTTTTAGAATGGTGATGGGCTTGTATTTGCTAAGTTGGACCACGGCCAGCATCCTGGCAGCGGTGTTGATTTATTTTGCCAATTACTATTTGCGCGTTCCTGATCAGGCCAATTA
>JADHTJ010000018.1 GCA_016785015.1 Anaerolineales bacterium | reverse complement strand
GGGTTTATCACTTCCAGGAGAGATGACAACTCGGATCAACCCCAATGAGAAGTGATCATCCCGCAGCGAAGTCGCCAGCACGCCATTCAAGTAAACGCGAATTCTTTCCCCCCGCAGCACAACCCGCAGCCGATTCGGATCGCCCATTTCGGTTCGCAAGTTTGGGTGACTAGTCCAACTCATCAACGTGTCGCCCCACTCTTTCTCTTTGTGCCACCCGATCTGGAAGGTGCCTTGAGCCGAGATGCGGAAAACATAATCCCCTTCATCGCCGTAGCGCAACTCCAAGCCCGCACTGATTTGTTCATAATTTCCCTTAATAAAACGGATGGTCACGCTGACGTCAAAATCATCAAAAGGGGCGGGCGTGCGAATTACTGGGGATATCACATCTGCAGGCGGGAAATTGGCCCACAGTTCGGGAACATGCTCATTTTTGAATTCAACTTTATCTTCGTAGGAGATTATCCAACCGGGAACCTTGGGTTCGCGGAAATCTGCACCTAAGATCAGGTCACCCAATTCGGGCTGCGGGGTCATGGTTGATGGCACGCGGAAAGATGTTCCACAATATTCGCAGCTCACCACCGCGCCTTTGGGTCGATCAACAGCTACGATAGCGCCGCAATTTACGCAATTTAGTTCTTGGAGTGGGCTCATAACACCTATTTTACTGCATTGATGAAGTCAGCCAGCATCCCATATGCCGTAGTGTATGGACTGGGGTCAGATTCGATCAGGGAAAGTTTTCCGAGCACGTCGGATTCGAACTCTATTATGGACGTTGTACCCATGACCCCGTAAAGGGGTGATTCGACACTTACCTTTTGGGGTGCCACGCGTGCCCGGACGAAGTCTTGTTCCCGAATGGCTTCACAAACTAATTTCCAGCGTTTTCCCTCAGCCTTAGCTTCAGCGATATCGGACTGACTGATACCGCGGATTCCAGTGCGATCAACATCCCCGGGCTGGAGCGGGATGCCCATAAGCACCGTTGTCAGGGCACACACTTTGATGGCCGCGTCCCAACCGTCAATGTCGCCGCTGGGGTCTGTCTCGGCGATGCCAATCGATTGAGCGTATGCTACGGCTTTCTCGAAACTTTGGCCCTCTTCCATTAGGGTTAGCAATAGGTTGGTGGTCGAGTTGAGCACGCCACGGAAAGCTAATAAATTTGCCACCGGCAAGGTCTCGCGGAACAGGGCAAAGACTGGCGCCCCATCCATCACCGCCGACTCGAAGAAGAATTTGCGCCCCTTGGCTTCAGCCAAGTCGGTCAACTCACGGTAGGCGTGCACAACCGGTCCTTTGTTTGCCGTAACAACGTGCATCTCAGACTCTAATGCTTCGTGTATCAAATCCACCGCTGGTTGGCCACTCTGATAATTGACGGGGATAGACTCAAAGAGAATATCGGCCGTGCACTCTTTGATGAAATCTTGAGGGTTGGAGCTTGGAGAGAGGCATTCTCCAGCATTTACTTTCTTGAGAGCATCGAGCAGATCGATTCCATTTGGGTCAATGACCATGCCGTGTCTACCGGTGGTAATGCCAACCACGGAGAAAATGATTCCGTGTTGGGCTTGAATCTCCGCCTGTTTGTTGAGCAGTAACTCTGCAAAGGCTTTGCCTACGTTGCCAAACCCTAGGAAAGCCAGTTTGTAATGGGACATGATTTCTCCTATACCAATTTCGCGTAGTTTTTGAATGTTCTGTCGTCATATAAGCAGAATATCATCACACAAGGAGTATTGTATTATGAAAAAACTATGGCTTGCTGCGTTATTGAACTTCTTCCTTATGGGCGCTGGGACCCTCTATAATGGGAACCGAAAGGCCCTCGGAATCGGATTGACGATCGGTGCATTGGTACTGACCTGGCTTGAGTTCCAGGTCAAGGCCGCTGCCCCAAGTCTGTACCCCATAATGTTTGGCACGGTGTTCTTTATGAATATCTTCTTCGCCTATGATGGATACAGTGAGGCCAAGGCCATCAATGAAGGGTAGTAACTGAATTTACTCGGCACCCAGAGCGGAGAGTAAGTGCGTAACTTTAGTTAGTAATTGATGTTACGCAACCCAAAGAGAATTAACCCTGAAAATAGGGGGTGGGAGCGAAGCCCCCACTCCCTATTTTCAGGACTTTCTATGAGTTAGTAAATCAATTGATAGCTTGATGAGTCATCGGCTACCCCCGGGGACTTATCTTTTCGGGCAATCCGAATCTTTGGAACAATCCGGGCAGTAAGAAGTGGCTGATCGTAGCAATTTCTTCGCCATCAAACGTTAGAACCTGTATTCCAAAGGCGCGGAATTCTCCACTCGATTCATCACGTTGATAGAATCCAAAGGCGGGTTGTGCATTTGCTCTCGTCATTCTTAATCGCCAGCGACCGCCTGCGTCGCCTGTAAAGAGCATATTGTTGATAGCCGTTGCGATCGCATCTCGTCCAGAGTACCAGGATGGTGAAGGGGGCATCACAAAGCTAGCATCTTCTTTGATCAGGCTGACCAGACCGTCAATGTCTGCGTTTTCCCAGGCTTTGATATATTGCTCCAGGAGAGAGTCAACTGTTTCACGTGGCTTACGATAGCGCTGAAATGAGCCAGTTTTTTCCAAGGTCTGTCTTGCTCGGAAAAGTGCACTGTTCGCGGCTGACAGAGAAATATCGAGAGTCTCCGCGGTTTCACGGGAGCGCCAACCCAGAACATCCCTTAACAATAAGACGGCTCGTTGACGAGGGGGCAGGGTTTGCAGCGCAATGGTAAATGCCAGAGTAATGCTCTCTTGGATACTGTAACGCGCTTCGGGTGTGGTACTTATCTCAGCCAGCAACTCATCGGGAATTGGTTCCAGCCAGATTGGCTCATGGATTGGGGGGGCGAAAGGTTCGTCTGGGTTTGCCGCGGGATATTTAGATGATGGCAGTGTGCGCCGTGAACTCTTTTTCAAAGAGTCCAGGCAGGCATTCGTGGCGATTTTGTACAACCATGCTCGAAATGTAGCCCTCCTGGCATAAGTAGCTCGTTTGCGCCAGGCTCGCAACAATGTCTCTTGCACCATGTCCTCTGCATCTTGCATCGAGCCGGTAAAGCGATAACAATGAGCGATCAATTCATTGCGATATGGTTCCACAACTTGACCAAAGGCATGTTGATCGCCGGCGAGAGCCGCACTCAGTTTCGTAGTTTCCTGTGGAGGGACCATAAGTCAGTTATAGTGGGGGGAAGGGATAAGCCCTACGATCTTGCGGTGGGTAGGGGAAATAATCCATTTTGATCAGACGCTCGGCGCGGGCTTGAAGTGCTGAGATCTCATTGGAGGCAAGATGTTCTTCCACAGCGGAAACCCACTCAGAAGGTGAGCCCAGAGCATCTTTGAACGTAACCAGATCGTCTCTAAGATCTTGAGGAATTGGCTGTCCAGCAAAATCCCAGATCACTGTTCTCAGTTTTTCATCCACATTGAAACACAAACCATGATCGATCAACCAGAGCTCTTTCTCTGGCCCAAAGAGCATATGACTGCCTTTGCGGTCGGCGTTGTTGATTAGCAGGTCAAAAAGCACCACGGGGGGCAGGCGTTGGAAATCTTCGTCGCGCAAATTGAAGTAGTGGTAATTTGGATCGTGATCGATAAAGAACTGCACGGAACCCGGGCCGTAGGGACCATCTTCCCGGAAAACGGTTGGCGGGACGAAATTCCACCCCAACGCCTGACTGACCAGATACGCCGAGGCTTCTCGATGCGCCAGGGTGTCGTCGGGAAAATCCCAGAGTGGTTGTTCGCCCTTTTGAGGTTTGTACACAGCTCGAATGGATTCTTCTTGGTTTTGTACCTGGATCAAAAAGGTGTAGTTGTGGCCGTGTACGAATTCTCCCTCAAGGGATAAGTCCCCGCGCTGGAGAGCTGCGAGGACTTTTTCAAACGAGAGTGTGTTCTGTTCTTGGGTCAAAGGATATTTATTTTGCCAATAAGGATGTTCTACTCGCGGCGGTGGCCACCATTCTTCTTCACGCAGAAATGGCCTTCGGGTTCCTCCGGCTCACCACATTGGGGGCAAAGCGGACGCCCTCGAGAGGCGACTTCGATTCCCCAATGACCCAGCGCCATCAATTGAGAACGGGTACACCAGAAACGCGCCACGCTGGGGTCTATTTCAGGTTCATCGGACTCAATGTCATCATCAATATCGATAAGAAGATCATCATCTTCATCCAGCTCAAGTTCGGGGATCAACTCATGGATGACCAGAACGATCAAATCTTCGTCGATGTTGAACCCTAGCCCAATGTTGGCGATGCGGAATACAGGATCCACAGGTGGGCGGATGCGCATGGTATCTTCGATATAGTCTGGAGATGCAGAGGGGAGCTCTGGGTATTTTTCGGCAATTTCAGCCAAAAAGCGTTCGACTCCCACGGCCAGCGATTGTACTTGAAATTTCTCGGCGATAAGGGTGACCGTTTGATGGCCTTTCTGTGCCTGAATATAAAAAACGCGCTGTCCGGTGGGGCCGATGGCGTCTGTGGTAATGTGATCTACGGGTTGTAGGTTGTATTCTTCTTGAGGCATGTTCAATTCCGATTTGTAAAATGATTTAACGCAGAGACGCAAAGTCGCAACGATAGATTGATTGTGTTTTTTAGTATACCAGAGTCACTTATTTGACTTCCGCTTCGGTTTGGGTTTGGAATCATGTTCTGGAAAGCCAAAGTTGATACCATGGTTGTAGTTGATCACCCGTGCCCAGCCTTCGCCCATATGCAAGGTTGAGATGGACGCTGGTGCGATCATCAGACGTTGGAAGAGGTCGATATGTACTCCCAAATAGTAGGCAATGGCCAGCTTAATGATATCGCTGTGAGAGACGCAGACGATCAAATCTTGGGCTTTGTGTTTTTTACTCAACTTTTCGATCGCGCCAACAATGCGCTGTTGGGCGTCAGCGAAGGTCTCGCCTTCTGGGAAACGTGTCAGCGATGGGCTGTTCTGCACCGTCCTCCATAATTTGCGGCGACGCAACTGCTTCAGCGTTTTATCTTGCCATGTGCCGAAGTCTACTTCCAGCAAACCCGGTTCTTTAATGACTTCCTGGCCTAGTGCTTCAGCGATTGGTTGAGCGGTCTCTATGGTCCGATCCAATGGGCTGGCGTAGACAGCTTTTACGGGTGCATTGACGAGAGCTTTCCCCAATTCTTGGGCTTGAGTTACACCCTTTTCATTGAGGTGCACGCCAGGCAGCCGACCAGCCAGGCGACCCTTAGCAACGTATTCATTTTCTCCGTGTCTGATGAGCAAGATCGTAGGCATATGGGTATATAATACTCCATATTTGTGGATGGGGACATGGTGTAGCATCTTACCTCTGCTACCCCTTTTGTCCCCCAACGCCATGTCAGAGGCAGGCCTTCGGCGTGGGGGAAGTAAAGGTTCCCCCAAAAGTTGGGGGCTAGGGAGGCAGGCATCGAAGTTGCGAATTTTCTGTCACAAAGGAGAAATGAATGAGTGAAAAAGCATACGCAATTGATGAGCAATATCTAATCGAGACACTTAAGAAGATGGTGGGCATTAACTCGGTGAACCCCTCGCTTACTCCCGAGGGCAAGGGCGAAGCTGAGCTGGGCGCTTATGTTGCCGAGGAGCTTGAAAAATTGGGGCTCGAAACAACTTTTCATGAAATTGAGCCAACGCGTGCCAATACAGTGGGTGTACTTAAAGGAAGCGGAGACGGGCGTTCGCTGCTTTTGAACGCCCATATGGATACCGTCGGCGTGGAAGGGATGACCATTGATCCCTTTGGAGCGCAGATCAAAGAAGGCCGTCTCTATGGCCGCGGTTCCCAGGATATGAAGGCCAGTCTGGCAGCCATGATGGCCGTTGCTAAGGCCTTTGTCGATGCGGGCATCACGCTGGGGGGTGATCTGTTAATCACTGGTGTGGCTGATGAGGAGTTCGCCAGCATCGGCACCGAGGCGCTGATCGAGCAATTTTCGGCTGATGCGGTGATCGTCACCGAGCCAACCGAAATGCAGATTTGCCGGGCGCATCGCGGGTTCATTTGGTACGATGTTGAGACCGCCGGCCGGGCGGCGCATGGCAGCCGCTACGCCGAGGGCATCGATGCCAACATGCGCATGGGGCGATTCTTGAGTCAGCTTGAAATTTTGGAACAGGAATTACTAAAACGAGAGGGACATCCTCTCACAGGCCCCCCTTCCCTTCATGCGGCTCGTCTGCGAGGCGGGAAGGAGGTCAGTATCTACGCTGCGAGCTGTTTGCTGCAAATGGAACGTCGTACTGCCCCCGGAGAGACTCAAGAACAGGCTACGGCTGAATTACAAGAGATCATCGACCGTTTAGCGGCAGCTGATGAAACCTTCAAGGCCACAGTTGAACCCACATTTCGGCGCGAGCCTTTTGTGGTTGCTGAAGATGCCCAAATTGTACAAGTTCTCGAAGGGGCATTGCAAAACCGTTTGGGACACAAACCCCCACACCGAGGGCAAACCTTCTGGACCGACGCGGCCTTATTCGCCGAAGCTGGCATGGAAACCGTGCTTATCGGCCCCACAGGTTATGGACTGCACAGCGCCGAGGAGTGGGTGGATATCCAATCTACCATCGACCTGGCGTATGTGCTGGCTGAGACGGCGATTAAGTATTGTGGTTAGAACAACCCTTAGTATTTAACACAGAGACACAGAGAGCACTGAGAATTTCAACGATATTCAAAGAATAAACTCAGCGATCTCCGTGGCTCCGTGGTTACTTTTTTAGGAGAAATGTTATGGCAAAAGAAAACCCAAAAATCGGCACGCTCTCGGTTTGGGCGGGTGAAGAGAAAAAGGATGGCTGGCAGCGAGCGACCCAGGTGCCAGTTGTTCATAGTGTTTCTTACGGTTATGACGACATGGATTATTGGTACGATGTGGCGCTGGGCAAGGAGACTGGCCACATCTACAGCCGCAATACCAACCCCACCGTGGACGTATTCGAAGAGAAGATGCGCCAACTCGAAGGCGCAGAGGCAGCGACCAGCTTTTCCACGGGCATGGCGGCGATCAGTAACACTCTTTATTCCTTGCTACAGCCAGGTGACCGCGTGGTGTCGATCAAAGATACCTATGGCGGCACCAACGAAATTTTCACGCGCTTCTTGCCGCGCCTCAATATCGATGTGCAGCTATGCCCTACCACTGATCACGAGTTAATTGAAGCCGAAGTCGCCAAGGGCTGTACAGTGCTCTATCTGGAGACTCCCACCAACCCCACCTTAAAGGTTGTGGATATCGCCCGTTTGACCAAAGCTGGTCATGCCGTTGGCGCGACGGTGATCGTTGATAACACTTTCTCCACGCCAATCAACACCAATCCTCTAGCTCTGGGTGCCGATCTGGTGATCCACAGCGCTACGAAATATCTGGGCGGTCATGCCGATGCCCTGGGTGGAGTACTTTGTGGGGCAAAGAAATTGGTGAACGGGGCCTTTGCCTATCGCGAGATCAATGGCGCTACACTGCACCCAATGGCTGCGTATCTGATGATCCGCGGTTTGAAGACGCTTGCGCTGCGCATCGAGCGACAAAACGTCAGCGCCATGAAGATTGCCCAATTTTTGAAGGGACATCCAAAGGTTGAAGATGTCTTTTACCCGGGGTTGGAGACTCACGAAAATCATGAGATTGCCAAAAAGCAGATGCGTGATTTTGGCGGCATGATGAGTTTCTTCTTGAAGGGCGATTTTGATGCTGTACGCGCTTTCCTGCCGCGTTTGCGATATGCACATATTGCTGCCAACTTAGGCCCTGTGGAAACTGTTGCTGGACCGCCGCGTACTACCAGTCACGTGGAAGTATCCCCCGAGCAGCGCGCCGCCATGGGCATCCCTGAGAGTTTAATTCGCTATTCAGTGGGTATTGAAGATGTTGAGGATTTGATTGCTGATCTAGAACAAGCATTACAGTGATCAGGGAACAGTAAACAGTGACCAGTAAAAAAAAGCTGATTACTGATAACTGGCCACTGTTTACCGACCACTTTTATGCTTGCGTTTGATATCGGTTATCGTATCTTCTGCCAAATCGGGAATGGTTTCCGCTTTCTCGACCCCTAATGCTTTGCGCTGTGCCTCTCTCCATCGCTCCAGTCTCTCAATAACTTGGTTTTCGTAACCTTGATCTGTGGGGTTGTAAAAATAGGTGCCCAGCAGTTTGTTGGGTAAATATTGCTGGGGGATGAAATGATCCTCTCCATCGTGGGCATATTTATACCCTTTGCCATGACCCAAAGCAACCGCGTCACGGTTGGCATCTCTCAGGTGGTTAGGCACATCACCGACACCTTCCCTTTCGATCAATTGGAAGGCTTTGAAGTAATGCGTGGCCGAATTCGATTTTGGTGCGGTAGCAAGATAAAGGGTGGCTTCGACAATGGGGAAAATCCCTTCTGGCATGCCGATATATTCGAAAGTCTGGGCGGCTGCGTTAGTGACCACCAATCCCATGGGGTCAGCTAAGCCGATATCCTCTCCGGCCAGGATCAATAACCGACGCACGATGAAGCGCGGATCTTCGCCAGCGTAAAGCATTTTTGCTAGCCAGTACAGGGCTGCATCAGGGTCAGAGCCGCGCACCGATTTGATAAAGGCCGAAACCGTATCGTAGTGGGCGTCTCCATCTTTGTCATAGAGTACGGCCCGGCGCTGGATCGAATCTTGGGCGATTTCCAAAGTAACGTGAATGCCATCATTCGCATCAGGGGGCGTAGATTCGACAGCCAACTCCAGGGCGTTTAATGCATTACGGGCATCCCCCCCAGAAACATAGATCAAATGTTGTAGAGCGTCATCATCAATATTAATTTTTCGATCACCATAACCGCGCTCGCTATCTCGCAAAGTGCGCTGCATCAATGAGCGGATATGCTCTTCCCCCAACGCGTGTAATTGAAAGACGCGTGAACGCGATACCAAAGCACCGATGACCTCGAAATATGGATTCTCTGTAGTGGCGCCGATCAGAGTGAGCGTGCCATTTTCGACGTGCGGTAGCAGGGCATCCTGTTGGGCTTTGTTCCAGCGGTGCACTTCGTCAACGAAAAGGATGGTTTTCTTTAGATAAAGGCGACGGCGGTCAATAGCTTCATCTACAACCTGGCGCAATTTTGGTTTGCCATCCAGCACCGCTGAGAGCGTCTCGAAGTGGGACTTGGTCTGATTGGCGATGACCATGGCCAATGTCGTTTTGCCAGTACCCGGCGGCCCCCATAGGATGATCGAAGCGAACAACCGGTCAGCGACGATGGCTCTTCGTAGCAGTTTGCCCTCACCGACAATATGTTCCTGGCCCTCGAATTCATCCAAAGTGCGCGGGCGCATACGGGCGGCCAGAGGCGCCTCTGTTTTCATCTTTTCCTTCATGGCATGGTCAAAAAGGTCGGTCATAGCCCCCATTATACTTCTATCTATGGCAAAAACTGATCGATGTAGTTCAGGTATCCTTGGCGGCCACCTTGCTTTGTCCATGTGCGCACTGATTTGCGCAGGCGGTTTAGACATGCAACGATGATATCCCTAGAAACCTGCTCAAGCGGAAGATCAGCCGGTAGATCACTTTCATCTTCCAAAACCGTCTCTCCCAAACGCCAATCACACATACCCTGAGCAGCTTCGTAAACTTCCAGAGTCAGAAGGTTTTGGGGTGGGAAAGCCTTCCTTCCCCGGTACAATTTGACCAGGGTTTCCAAAGCCATATCCACGTTGTGATCCGTGAGATCGCGATTTCTTCGATAGGCGGAGACAATCGCAAATTCGATATTTTGAAGCACATCAAGATTCTGCTCTTCATGATCGTCTTTAGAAATCACATCACTCTTAGGCGTTTTTTTCGCTTTCGAAAACTCTGTGAACTCGATTAGCGGCAGTGGGTTGTTGGGATCACCAATGGGTAAATCGCGTTTGTTCGCTGGGATCGCATCCAAATCCGCAATTCCCAAAACAGTAAATTCTGAGCCGATATTCCAGTTACTCTTGCCATAACCAAGCATCTTCCCAACTTCATCCTTATTGATAACGATAGTTGGGCACGATGCGCAAAACCAGCCAAAATCTCCGCTGATGACAAATGAATCGGAGATCTTCTTACCTTTACGCGTGGCAACCGAATAAGTCTGATATTCGTTGACCAGGTCGCTGCCCCCACAACCAGGGCATTCGCCGGGGTTATCTTTGAAAGACCGATACTCGACCTGACGGGAAATTTTCGGGTTGATCATTTTTCCTCTTTTTTACAGCCCTTGCCGATTCCATCGCTGCATTAAAGAACTGCGAGTTTTGAAACGTTCTCTTAAAGCATTCAAATCGGATTGGAATTTCTCTTGTGTGCCTTGGTATTCAGCCAGTTGTTTGAGTTCTACCAGCATTCGCGTGACTTCATCGTAGTTTTTGGGAGTGTAAGATTCTAAAAGCAAGTCGATTTTGGACCACATCTGTGGCTCTCGTTTTGCCAATGCTTCCATGTTGGCGATGTGTGCTTGCTGGGCAGCTTCTACTTGGCGCTGTTTTTCCGCTTGTTGAAGCTGTTCCCGCCGCTCGAAAAGATGTTTAATTGAACGCCACTCTTGGGTTGATTCTGGTGGTTTATGGATGAAGGAAAGCAGATGTTTGCGCAAAGCTAAAGTTGTTCCAGAGTCCCCATTAGCTATTTTAGCCAGATATTGATCGCACTCGACTCGCGAGAGATTTATAATCAGACTGCCATAATCAATTTCAGGTTGGCTTTCAAGCTCTGGACTGATCTCTGCGGCAGATTCGATCAGAAATTCGTCGATATCAAATAAATGAGCAAAGAGGTTCAAAGCTGGCGATAGATTGTTCAAACCAGCTGGAACCTGAGGTTCTGGACGTTCTTCGAACTCATCTTCATCATCTTCATCCCAATAGATATCCAGGCTGATAGCTTTCAACCAGGCCAGGTAGAGCAGACGGAAATCACCTTGAATTAGATCATCCCGCAATCGGGTGAAAGTCGAGAGTACGCCGTTGGCGTCTACCCAGCCCACTCCTTCTTCTTCATCGAGTTCGATATCCAGTACATGGTAGTCCCCGCTGATTTCGAAGGAAATATGATAGGGTACACAATAAGCTTCGATAGCCGCTTCAGCTAATAATCCCTTGGGGAAGCGGAAGATCAAGCGTCTGCTGCCCCAATTGGCCAGGTATAGGTGAGCATCGAAATATTTTGACAGCACCTGTTTGGGATCATGTTTGAAATCACTCCAGCTGTATTCAACCCACGCCTGGCTGGCGGTCACCTCGATATGACTTGATAACCCATCTACGGCAGCATGCTCTTCGAGAGTAAGAATACGATCAATGGCCTGCCATTCGTAATATTGATATTCGCTCATGATGATTTCTTCTTTCTCCCTCGCCTACCGCGCTTTGCTTTTTTTCTTGGGGATGATATTTGAAATCGCTGAAATGCAGCTAATATCTCATCTCTATCTGGCAGGGGGAAATCACCAGGGGACATTGGCCGTTTGACAGGAACATCAGAAAGATCAGGGACCAATTCATGGCAAAGATCGTCTATGGAGTGGGAATGCATAATATCAAAATCGAGAACAAGGGAATTTTGCAGAGATTCCAAGATCGTTGCAGCTAGGGTCGACTCGCGCCCCTTCAACTGGCTGTTTGCCATAGCATCCAGGCCTTTTTTGAGTTGGTCCTGCAATTGCTCATCATCTCCGCGCTGCTCAATGAGATCAAGGCCTCGTTGGATGGCCAGGGTTGCCATTGCCAGCGCCCACCAGTCCCTGGCTTTATCCTTTTCTTTCTGTTCTAAGGCAATTTGATGAACAGTGTAGATGATTTCGAACAGAGCCACTCGTTTGAAGTCGCTGACCGGTTTCTCGGCAAAAAAACCACTGAGTAATTCTGCTGGAGGAAGATTCCAGATCAGATCGGCTTCGAGCGATTCAGCAACAATTACTTCTGCTTTGGGTAAGCTTATATCCGGAATGACAGAATTCAGGCTCTGCCCAGAGAGATAGCACGTTTGAAGGGTGTCAATCTGGCCCAAAGTAGCACTGATAAAACGGGAATTGGCATGTTCCCAAGTTGGTTTTATCGAAGATGTCATAAGGGGCTTCACTTATCTGATCAGATTATGCATCATTCTAACCTACAATTTCACAAATTCCCTCAGATGCCAGGTGGTTAAATAAATCTGGAATTTTCCCCACAACCATGGTGACCAGTTTCTGCCCAGCGCGGGTAGCCGCCATGTAGATTTTGCGGGTATTATTCAATACCAGTTCAATACGATCTTCTTCTGATAAACGCAGGCTGTCCTCTTCTTCGAAGAGTTGGTTCACTCCTGCTAGAAAGACGATGGGCGCTTCTAACCCCGTCCCAGCATTAATGGTTGTGACGCGCACGTAGTTACCTGGGTAGGAGTCTTTGGGGTCCAGGGCAGCACCCCGTCCCAATTTGTGGTCGATGGCATCAATCAATCGCTCCGCGCCCAAAGCATCGTTGTGCAGAACCAGTAGATCACCCAGTTGCACACCCTGCCCGACCAGCGCCACGACTTCATTCGCCACCCGGCTGATTTCGTCTTGTGAACTGGTAAGAGTCACAATCTGAGGAGGCGCGCCTATAACCATGCTGTGCAACTCAGGTGCTAAGATTTCTGCCACATCCGTGTCAGCATCTTCTGGAACCCGGAATTGGTACAGACGTAGCGCAAAATCAATGATTGCCCTGGTAGTACGGTAACTGTGCTTCAGTTGATACGAACGTCCACGCACCTCTAAGCCCAGCGACTTCCATGAAACCCCGTGCCGTAAGAAGCCCTGCGTGGGATCAGCGGCAAGGAAGAGGTGTCCGGTCTGAGATTTGACCATTGTTTGAACGATCTCGAACCATACCGGGGCAAAGAATTGGGCTTCGTCCACCAGGACAACATCATATTGGTGAGGCACTACCACTCCATCCTGGACGAATCTCCACATCTTCAGGGGCACATCGGCCCAATCCATCTTTGGTCTCAACCGTTTCTGATACTGGTTGATGGCCGTAAATACCTGGGTGCGCTGTTCCTTGTTGAGTCCAAAACCTCGCCCGCGCCGGTCAGCCTCTAAATAAGTGCCCCGATTATTGATAGCGTTGTCTTTGACCCAATCTACCTCACTGCGTAGCATCCCGGTAGTCAGGCGGGATTTCGTCAGCGTTCGCGCTTTGACTTGTTGGAGCAATCTGATGCGTTTGCTATCTCCAATGGGATCTATCCACGGTTCTGATTCCGGCCATTGGGCACGGCACCAGCCATTGAAGGTGTACCAGCGTATGTTTTGGGGTTCCTGTCCGGTCAACCGGTAATAGCGCGATTCTAGATCGCGGATCAAAGCCCGATTGTGAGTCAGCACCAGGAACTCTTTCCCTGGGAACAACTCATTCAAGAGACGCAGGCGATAGAGTAAGATTAATGATTTACCGCTCCCCGTCACTCCATTAACCAGGTTCAGGCGGAAATTCTGTGCCAGGGAATCTCCATTACTTTTTAGCGCGAGATCGGTCTTCACCGCGGCTTCCTGATCATAGTCGAGCAGAAAATTGGTCAATTCGGCTTCTAGATGACGAGCGGGCGCTTTTCGGACAGTCAACGTTGGAGGAACGATAACTTCTGGGGTGAATAGCTGGCGAAGCCCCTGCCATTGATATTCGGATAATGGCGGATTGGTAAACGCTTGGTTCCAAGGATCGGATTTGTTTGTGAGAAAGTTTTTCCCCAACCATTGGATAGACGCATCTGCGGAAGAGGGACGTGCGCTTTTGAGTTTTCTCTGTTCGATATTGGGGAAGAGCAGTGCGGCCTGGATTTTTGGTGGACTGCCAGGCCCAAAGGTTTCCATTAGCCTTTGGGCGAAATCCACTAATACCTGACCTTCAACTTCTCCCAGGGGCGGATCATCCGACTCTAGGAGAAGCAATTGCGCCGCGGGTCGCGCCTCCTTCGAACTGGCGGAGCTGACCTTGAGCAGCAAGGCCTGTCCCAGCGAATTACGAATCAGGAAATCCGGCGCTTCAGGCGTCCAGGGAGCCAGATGGTGCCATACGAAATAATCGTCTGGAGTGGCTTTCAGTGCCCGAAATGTTTTCAGCACTTCCGGCGGCAATACTCCGACAGGGTTGGTAGGGAATATGGTCGCCATCTCAATATCTCTGCCCCTGCGAAATATCGAATGTGGTGCAGTTGTCCAACAGGTCCTTGAGCAAATCCACCCAGGCTAATTCATCCAAGTCTTCGGGTTGGGCCTGTAGGACCCGGCTGCTGCCCACCATGATCAGCTTGGTGCGCGGGCGGGTAATCGAGACATTCAAGCGCTCGGGTTGGAAATAGAAGTGCGCCAGACGGCCGGCAAAGGCCAGGTTAGATGTGGTCATCGAAACGATCACTACTTCGCGTTCCTGCCCCTGCATTCTTTCGACGGTGTCTACAACCAGTTCCTTGAGCGCTTCTTCAGACGGCATCACTTTGCGTAAAAGCTGACGGATTGTGCGCCCCTGCGCCCGGAAGGGAGCTATAACTCCGATCTGCGTCGGATGGATTTTGGCTTGCAGCAAGCTCTGGATCAGTTCGACCACTACTTCAGCTTCTTGACGACTGCGCACAGAGGCGTTGCGATGTCCCAAGTCGAGGAAAATGGTCGGGGACTCTGGGGACAGAGCAAAGGCCCATTTTCCAGAATCACCTTTGAGTTCCAGCCTGCGTGCGCCTACCTCGGGAGTCGGCCTCAAGCGGTTCTCGTAGAATGTCTTGCTGGGCCAGCTGTTTAGCGCATCGTTCAATCGATAAGTAATCTCCAACATGGTCTCATAGCCGCGCCCGTTCAGATATCCGAAAATCGAAGTCCGACCGATCTCGGTTGCTCCGGATGAAACCACAGGTGGTAGTTGGCGGTCGTCGCCGATGAAGACATAACGCTCGCCTGCCAGCATGCCCATGATGGCCAGCGGCAAGGTGATCTGAGAGGCCTCATCAAAGATCACCACATCGAACTCGACATTTGCCAGACGTTGCGAGCGAGTGGCAAAGGGCGTTGCCCCAACGATATACCCATGTTCTGCATAAGCGAATTCGGATTCGGCGAAGTAGCGATAATTGGGCGTATGCAGGTCACGTGCGGCACCTTTTTGTCCCACTTTGCAAACAGGTAAGGCAGCATCGATCTGCCAGATGTTATTGAGGGCGTTGTTGATCGCTCGATGGGTCAGTGCGGTGACGAGCACCCGGTAGCCGTCCTCCGCCAGGGTGCGGGCCAGATGAGCTAACACATAGGTTTTGCCGGTACCCGGTGGTCCCTGGATCAGGTAGGCCAGATCAGAGGCATAGGCGTTGGCCAGGGCTTCGCATTGCCCCTCATTTAATCCTTCAGCTTGAGTGGCTTCCCAGGCGCGTTCGTAGCGGGCGTAATCGATATTTGGGGCCAGCTCACCACTGATCAGCGGCAGGATGAACTCCCGTCCTCGGATGGTATCGCTGACCTGGTCGAGCGCATCCATGAACATACTGCTCAGGTCGAGCATACTCTCGTCAGCGATCCAGCCACTGGCATGATCCTGTAACAAGAATGGCTTTCCACCGGTAATGATTACATCAATACTGGTTTCGTCATCATAATCCAAAAAACCTTGAATAGTATCCTGACCCTGAGGATCTCCGCGATGTAGGACCAACAAGTCACCTTCCCGAAAACGGGAGTCGTTGACCCGGCAATCTAGTTTCAGAACTTCACCCATGAGCTTTTTGACTCGCAACCCCTCGATGGCATAGCCCTGCTGAACCCGTTGAGGCAACGGTAATGCCCACTGCTTCTCAAGATGCAGACGTTGGGCCTCGAATTCCTTGCGGATGAAGGTTTTCAGGCGTTGGATCAGCTTTAGGTAGTTAGTAGACACGCATCCCCTATCGGATCATCTAGGTTTATTCGTCTTTAGTGTATTTGTAAAATGTACAGCCGTCAATCTACCCAAACGAAAATTCTCTTGGTTACTTTTTGCCTCGACCTGAGCAGATCGTTAGACATTGATTCACAGTATTCCTTTGTACGACGAAGACCAGCCAAACAACGCCCGCCATTTTTGAGAAGGGTTAAACTTGAACACAGTACCCGTTCGGCGTACATCGATGTAGAAAGTACCAAAATTTCAAGCGTGACTTTCTCTTCCTTCTTCATTGATTGGTAGATTTCATCTAACCCAGCCTCCAGGATAGTAGCTACGAGATTTTCTGGTTCTCCTACCTGGTTGGCTACGGATTTAATCCAATCTTGTTTGTTCATATCACAAACTCACTCTGGTATAACTCAGCTGATGCGGTGAAAGCATGATCCGGTAGATGGCTATTTGTCTGGCTTGATTTGTCCCGAGAGTTCATTCCACAACGTGAGAATTTCTTTTTCCTCCGCCCAGCGACGGATATAAATTTGGTCTAATTCATTCCCCAGAGTGTTTACAATCGCAGTAATATCTCGTAGATGTTTAGTCTGCTGGCTAAGGCTGTAATACCACAATTTGTATATGATCAGGTCTTCTGGTGTATGCAGGTAAACGTTCCCAATTTCCGGACCAAGATCAACCTGCTTTCGACGACGGAAAGCTTCCTTTCGTAGGGCATCTCCTTCCCGTGTCAAGTAGATATCGGCCTTATAACCGCTGTGCATGTGAATTGCATTGATAGGGATATCGGCCCTATCTTCCAGTAATTGATTCAGGATGATATCCGGAGGGACCAGTATATCTCTCGCCGTCAATTCTTCCGAAAGTCGATTGACTGCTTCGATAGGCACCTGAACAACCACATCCAGGTCTCGGGTGGCGCGGGGCTCACCCCAGGCCCAGGCTGCCACCGCGCCGCCAATCATATAAGGAATCTCGGCAGCATTCAGGGCAGCAAGTACCAGCTTGACAAAATCACTATAAGCCAATGTCGGTTCAGCCATGAGCAGCCTCGCGCTGACCCTGGCGATAAGCTACAACCTGGTTGGCCAAATTCGATATCGAAAACCCCTGCTGAACGCGTTGTGCTGGTTGAAACTTACTGGTGATAGCAACTTGTTTGGCATCGACCTCAGCGACCGCACCTACAATTGCGCGTTGTATAAGTGGGTGGAAGCTAGGCTCGTCGCGCAAGTAATACCCCGACTTCTCCTTGCTGCGACTGTAAACCAGCTCGTAACCGGCTGCCTTAAAAGCTTTCTTGACCAGGCGCATATCCCGGTAGAAAGTATCCTCCCACGCAGATTTGCCAAAACAGCCTTTTCCCAGAAAGGCTTCAGCACGCGCCATCAGACCAGAGCGTGTCAGGTAACGTTCACGCCAGAGAATTTCGAGCAGTTGTTTACGTCGCGCTGTGACTATATCGCGCTGGGCTGCATCAGTTAGTATGACCTGCTGCGTTTCGAGGGGGAGATCGTTCATGATCTTATTGTATATAAACAAACCTGATACGTCAATCAGGTTTGTTTATGGATTTGAAGTAGGATTTGAAATTGGTTCTACTCCTCACTTGCCCTAATCGCCAGTCCCGCAGTGACGCTGCTGAAGGCATCTGACTCTTTGATCTTTTCCTCTCCAAAAATCCGCCCCAACATTTCGGAAAACATAGGAATACTTGAAGATCCGCCAGTCTTGACCACAGCGTCGATTTTCTCGGGTTCCAGGCCTGAGTCATTTACTGTATCTAAGAGCACTGCCTCGATTTGTTCGTAGTAACCTTGTATGTCAGTTTCGAACTGAGTGCGGGTATAGGGTTCCCAGAGATCGAAATCTTTACCTTGAAGTTCGATCACCGTGGCACCTTGTTCGGAAAGGGCCATCTTAGCAGTTTCAACTTGATTATAGAAAGGGAATGCCAGATCGTTGAATATTAATGATTGCAGGGTTTTCAAGCGTACCGGGGCGATGCCGCGCTGAATAGCTTTCTCCAAAGTGATATTGATCATTGGTGTACTTAAATCCGGCAGCGCCATCCAGTCGGGGATGGTTTCGATCAACTCGCTGATCTCTGGCATGTGCCGGATCTGACCTTCGCCATCACCAAAATGGTGCAGCAGGCGGTTTTCGATGATCGCCCTGTCGAAATCGGCCCCGGCGATGTCAATACCGCCGTTGGCGTATACGCGTCTCTTCACTGCATCGCCGAGGCGCATAATGGTGATATCCAGGGTGCCACCGCCGAAATCGAATATCAATACCGTTTGGGGTTTGGTGAGTGCCTTTTCGTAGAATAAAGCCGCTGCGATGGGCTCAAGTTCGAAATCTACATCTCTGAAACTAGCATCAAGTGCTGCTTGGCGCAACACAGTTTCAGCCTGGCGGTCCAGATCGGGGTCCTCGGAGAATTTGACTGGGCGCCCCAAAGTCACTCCGGTGATAGACTCGTCCAAAATTTGCTCTGCCTTTTGTTTCAAATGCGCAAGGTAGATTTTGATCAACTCACCCACGCTAAAATAGCGTTCGAAGATCAACGTCCCAGACATATCGCTGACGCCCCCGCTCTTGCGCAAAGCCGTTTTCAAATATTGCAGCAAGCGGCCCGGTTTGAGCACATCCACATCGACGAAGACATCGTGCATATAATCGACTTCGTCTGCGATCACCCGGACAGCCCCCGCCCATCTCTTTTCGAAACGCCGCACGCGGTTGACGTTGTGCTGGTAATAAAGTTCGATGGCTTCCTGGCCGATATAACTCCTGTGGTCGCGGGTGATGTAGAGAATGGTCTTGACCACCTCAGGGATGGGATTTCCGGGGTCGATGGGCAGCAAGCGCACACCAGCGCCGTCGCTGATCGCCACGCCCGAGTTGGATGTTCCGAAGTCAAGTCCTATTTTTAGGCCCATATTCTGTTTCCACGAAGAACACCAAGGATCACTAAAAACTAAACCTTAGTGGTCTTTGTGTTCTTGGTGGATTCTCCTGAGGAAAATACTGTAAAAGCAGACAATTCCCATTCGACGGGGACCGTACCGTTGGCGAGAATCTGCGAGACAGAGTGCAGGCTAACCCAACCGTTGGAGTGGAGTGCCAGTCCCCAATCTGATTCTGCCACCGCGGCGGCACCAACCACGCGTACCCCGGCGTCACGCCTCGTTTTGGAGTAAAGCGCCACGCCCACGCGCCCAAGATCAGTGACCAGTTCAAGGCTGTCACCCGTGTGTTGAATGGCTTTGCCAAGCTGAGTCATGACCAGCAGTGTTTTGTCTGGCGGCATAGTGAACGCGGATGTCATGCGGTCGGTTGGTTTTAGCCTCATTGCTTCTACAATGGTATGAGGAGATACTTCAACAGGCGTGTAGCGTAGGTAACCATCTCTAGTAACCAGGACGAAATTCTCGTCTTTGCCAGACAGGGTCAGTGCAAATGGCCCGTCATGATCGATCTTGGCCCCAGTGCCAATATAATGGTTCTCCATGATCGAAGAAGCCAACGCCATACGGATCTTCTTGATGAAGCCTCGTTGGCTGGTCTGAACGAAGTAGTCGCTAAGAGCCAACCTGGAGATGGGCGCCAGGCAAACCAGGCTGTCTCCTGCTTGCGGCGAGTTGGGGATGGGAGCAGTATCCCAGTCGAAGGGCTCATCTGTGGAGATGGTTTGGATGGGTAACCCCGCAACCGAACAAGTCGCTATTCGTCCAGAAGCAAACAGGAAGAGTAGTTCTTCATTGGTAGGAATCGCCAAAAGGCGAGGTGCGGCATCAGGGCCTGGTAACCCTCTCAATTCCCCGATTGTGACTCCATCTTCAATATCTGTCAGATCTAACTCGATGCGCCCTATTCGGCCATCACCAGTGTAGATCAGCATGCTCATCATCTCAATCTCTTCTACCTCATCTGCTGTTTCCAGTTGTTCTGCTTGTGGAAATTGACCCCCATATTGGCGCTTGATCAGGTCGAGTTGGTACTGTAAATGAGCGATCTGGCGCTCGTAATCATCCACCCGCTTATCTGTTCGCAGGGCGATGTTTTCGGCGCGCAGTTCTTCGTTCCAGGTGTTCAGGTCTTTTAGGCGATTGGCGATGAACTGGACGATGACAGGCGCCGAACCCGGGCGTTCTTCAATCTCTTCGAGCCATTCTTTAATTTTTTCGGACGTGAACACGGTTTTTCTCCAAGAATAATCTCAGGCGAGGGGGCGATTCTACCATGGTAGATTTTGCCCTCAGAAAGCTACCCCATTGATTGACTGGGGTCTTCCATTAAAGAAACCGCTCGACAAATTCACCGAGCGGTTTTCTATGAATGACTGTATTTTGAGAGTGTCAGCTGTTCTAGCAGATCAGCGATTATTGATCATATCGATCTGTTCTTGGGCGTAGACGCGCACATCTTCGAGGTCGGGATTACCTTCGGTCCATTCGATGCATGTTTCAAAACTGCGGATGGCCTCGTCCCAATCTTGATCTTGCATGTAAATTCCCCCCTCCATACAAACAATCCAGTGATATTGGGGATATTCGCCATCAGGGACAAGGTGGATAGCCATATTGATTGCGTTCAAAGCGCCTTGGATATCACCGTTGTTTTGAGACTCTTCGGCTAAAGCGTGGCACTCTTCAGGAGTGTTGCAACTCGCCGAACCCGTTGGGAGGGAATCAATTTGTGTTTGTGCAAAGACGCGGATATCTTCGAATTCAGGGATGTCTTCCGTCCAGTTACTGCATTCTTCGAAGCTAGCGACGGCATCATCGAATCGCTCTAATGCAATATAGGCTTCACCCTTTTGACACCAAAGATGGGCGTGAGGTGGATGTTCATTCTCTGGCACTTGACCGAGAGCTTCTGCTAAAGCATTGAGCACACCTTCGTGATTACTCTCTCCCCAATACTGTTCGGCTAAGCCCACACACTCGTCAATAGATGCGCAATCTGCACCGCCACCCCCAGTCAACTTGGGGATTCCCCAGATGAGCAATCCGACGATAACAGCAATCCCGACGATACTCAGGATGAACGGCAGCGGTTTGACTTTCACTTTGGGCTTGGGTTTCGGCACAGCTTTCGGTTTGGGTTTTGGGACAGGCTTTATTTCCGGGGGCTTAGGAGAAGGTTCTGTTTCCATGGCCATGGTGGCCTTCAACGCGACATCATCTTCTTCGGGTTCCATTGCGACGGTTGGTTTTGATGCGATCGTTGGCTGCGGTGCTACTTCTGGTTCCATGGCCACGGTCGCTTTGGATGCAATGGTTGGCTCGGGTTCAGGAGCAGCTTCGAGGTCGGGTTGAATCTCCCCTGAGCCTGACGAAGGCTGCGGGGGTTCGACCATCGTCTCAGCCATGGTCACTTTGGCTAAATCGAGAAATGCATTCTCAGCGGCATCGATCATCTCCGCGGCCGATTGATAGCGATCTTCTGGCTCTTTGGCCAGGGCTTTGACAATCACTGCTTCCAAAACTCGAGGGATATCTTCTCTGATGGTGCGCGGTGAGGGCAGCGGCTCGTTGATGTGTTTGTGGATCACAGCCAGCGGCGTATCGGCATCGAAGGGCACTTTGCCAGTGACCATCTCATAGAGGATGATGCCCAGGGAATAAATATCACTTGGTGATGCGATGCCCATGCCCTTGCCCTGCTCGGGGGACATGTAGGCGGGTGTACCGACCAGGGTGCCAGTGACAGTGAATTGCGTATCGCTGACAATGCGGGCGATGCCGAAATCCGTTAACACGACGCGGCCAGATTCGCTCAGCAGCACATTGGCAGGTTTGACGTCACGGTGCAGCACACCCTGAAGGTGGGCATAGTCGAGGGCTGAAGCTGTCTCGCGGAAAATATGGGCCATTTCCTTAATGGCCAAAGGTCCACTGGCCTGGATCAGGCGATCTTTAAGCGTTCCCCCATCGACGAACTCCATCACCATATAATAGTTGTCTTCGTCAGTATCGATGTCGTAAATCTGCACGATATTAGGATGACGCAGTGCGGCGATGGCTTTGGCCTCACGTTGGAAGCGAGCTTGAAAATCCTGCCCCTCGGCCAGAAAGCCGTGCAATACCTTAACCGCCGCGTAGCGTTCAAGTTGGGGGTGATAAGCCTTGTAGACTTCTGCCATGCCCCCGCGGCCCAGGCGTTCGGTGATCTGGTATTTGCCCAGCGTTTTGCCAGATAGACTTGCCATGTACGTGCCTCCCGAAGATAGATGAGAACGACATTGTTATTATACAGGAATTCCTCATGGATTGCTCTGTACGATTTGAAGTTTGTAAGCAAATTGGTGGGTTATTCGGCAGTGATTTGAGAAACTGTGTGTATAATAAGATCAGGATAAAAATTACGAATGGAATCGAATTATCCGACAGTCACGAATAAACATATATAATATTCGTGAAATTTTGTGCTAGTCAAAAGGACTTTGAACACTCATGAATTTGTCATTCTGAACGGAGCCTGGCTTGTATTTCAGCCATGCGAAGTGAAGAATCCCTGATAGCAAACGATTAAAATGCCTACGCTGGTAATCATTCAAAGAGATAATCAGGGATTCCTCTCTCCACTCGGAATGACAGGTTTATTGATCAAGATGCTCTTGACTACTTCAATATTCGTGAAATTTGTGTTATTCGTAATCTAAATGCTGCTGGTAATCGTATAAATCTGAACATAACGCGAAGCGAGATTTCATGAGCAACGGCAAACAAGTAACACTCTTCGCCTTGGATTGCGGGGCGACCAACTGGCGTCTGTACCGAGTGGGATACCGCCTTACTGGCAATCTGATCCGTATAATGGGGGACCCTCAACCTTCGCCATTAACTAGCTTCTCAGAGCGAAAACTACCCGCAATTCTCACCCTTAACCCCCAAGGATCAGGCATCGAGAGTTTTGGTGAAGTATCGCAAGGCCAGCTTGAGGACGAGAATGCGCGTGAGCGCGTGCGTGAATACTTCAAGCCTTGTATTGGTGCGCATCTCGAGGCCAATCCGCTGCCCCATCAAAAACGCTATACTCATGCCCAGGCTCTAGAATTCACCCGCATGCTGCTCGAAGCCGTTGTCGATCAAATCCGTAGCGAGAAGTGGCGGGCGAGTGCCTTCGATGAAGATGTCCGCTTTGCCTTTGCCTACCCTGTCCATTGGGGCTATGATCACAGTGGCGTGATCCTGGACGATTTCAAAACCCTGGTTTTAGGTTGCTTCCCCGAAAGTATTCATACACAGATTGAATTTGTGCCTGAGCCTGAAGGCGCCATTCTGAGCCTGAGAAGGCAAGGCCTTTTAAGCAGCGCCAGGGGCGGCGTGACATTAATCGTCGACGTCGGCGGCAGTACCACAGATATTATTGCGGGCCAGATTGATCCTCGAACTGGTGAACTTCTATACCTGGGCCGTTACGGCGAACCCATCGGCGGCGGCCTGTACGATGCTGAGATGGCCAAGTATCTGGCCGACAAGTTGAATGTGCCCGCTTCTGCATTGGCCGATGATCCTTCGGCAATGGCGACGCTGCGCATTTATGCCCAGCGCTTGAAGGAATCGCTCAGTCGCCGTTTAATGCAAAATGAAAATTCAGGAGAGGAAATCAGTGCCCAGCGCATGATCACACTGGTGCTGCGTGATGGCCAAGTTTATCGCCGTCTGATGAAGCTTGACCAAGCTACGTTCAATAGAGTGGCTGGACATTTAAATCAATCTTTCCAAGATTTAATCGCCAAGGCTATCAAAGCTATCGGACTGACGGATCAGGATATCGGCCAGGTCGCCCTGGTTGGCGGTGGAGTGCAGCTGTTCAGCATTGTGCGTCATTTGCGGGAACGCTTTGGTGATGAAAAAGTCGTTCTGGCGGATAACCCCGATGAGATCGTAGTGCGTGGCGTCGGGTTAGCCTTTGGGGCTGCCATGGGGACGCTGGAACCCGGAGTCAGTCTGGTGATTGAACCGCCACGCGTAATCGAACCAGAAGAAGACTCCGAGCCTGAACACAATGTTGACCCTGCCCAAGATGCCGAACCTGTCCTGGAGGCCGGGTTGCAGTTAATCTCACCCGAGGGGAAAACTTATCCATTAGAAATTGGCGTGACCAAAGTAGGTCGCGCCCGCGAGTGTCTGGTCTGGTTGGAGAGTGACAAGGTTTCACGGGTTCACGCTGAATTGCACAGAACTGACGATACTCTCGAACTAATCGACCTGGGCAGCACGAATGGCACTTTTTTGAATGATGAACGACTTCAGGCGAATCAGCCCCAAACGTTGCATGTTGGAGATGAGATTCGCTTTGGAGATCAGATATTTACCATTAAACTCGAATAGCCTTATCAAGTGGGTAAAAGGCTATCACGAATGACACGGATGAACGAATAACACGAATGACTCTACTACAAAAAGCCACCAAATTAGTTTCCCGCCGGAAGCCCTCGTCTGGTAGTTTTTTCAGTGGAGTCATGAATATCAAAATAAAAATTCGTGGAATTGGTGTTATTCGCCCAAATTCGTGATTTGAATATTGGATCTTTTCATGACTGACGAAACCAATTTAATTCCCGCTGACCCTGAACTGACTCCCGAAATTCTCATGGAGGCCGGCGATGCTCTCTCGAAGTCGCTGCTGTTTACTTTGGGGCGCGACTATCTTGATGGGCCCATCTTCGCCAATGACTACGTTCGCATGACTGGCGAAGAAATTCCTCAGCAGCCTGACCTGGCTATGTTGGAGTTGGAGCAGGTTGGCAAGCCTGTCACCGAGGATATGAGCGAGTACTTCACCGCTATCCAAACCTCGTTGGCGGCTTGCCACGACCCGCGTTACGCCCTGATCTTCATAATCTCAAGTGATGGCTTGCGCAACCGCATTTACATTGGGGTTGTAGCCCGCGAGCATGGCACGCAGCCGCGCTTATTTGCCGATCAGTTGGGACAGTTCCTGTGTTCCAATTGGCCCGGGACGCGCGTCAAGCTGGTCGAAGATTACCAGCAGATCGCTGAGCGCGTTCATGTTCCTCTGAGCACGTACCGCCATGCGCGCGCCTTTACCGGCATCCCCTCCATTAAGAAATCTGATAAACCGGGATCCCACCCTCAAAGTCTCGATCGCTTCATGCGCGGCCTGCGCGGCAAGCCCTATGTTTATATGGTCGTCGCCGAGCCGATGCCGGAGAGCGAAGTGGGGGGAATCATCTCGTCCTGTCACACCCTCTCGGGGCAGGTGCATGCTTTTACAAAAGCCACCCTTAATCGCAGCCACAGCAGCAGTTCAACGGAGAGTCTCTCTCAGACAGAGAGTGAATCCCTATCAACGGGGAAGACATCCGGCACATCAGAAAGCGAAACCGAAGGCGCCAGTAAAGGCGTGCTGGGCACTGAGATGGCTAAATCCACTGGCCTATCCAAAGGCATTAAAGGAGTCGGCCTGGGCGCAGTATCCGCATTATTGGTTGCCGCAGGCGGACCCTTTTTGCTCTCGGGGATGCTGGGCATGTTTGGCCAGCTTTTGCCTTCCACCAGCAGTTCCGGGGTGCGGGGAACTTCCAGCGGCGAGTCCGAGACCACTGGCAGCACGACCGGAGAATCTCGCTCAGAAGGGACATCCTCCAGCGAATCGCTCTCTTTTGGACGTGAATATCTCAACCGGCACGCCGAAGCCTGTGAGAAACTGCTCACCCAAACCGTGGAACGCTTTGAGACGGCCAAATCTCAGGGCTGTTGGAATGTGGGCGTATACCTGATCAGCGACCAGGGGGAGACTGCGGCACAGGGACAGGCGCAACTCAAAGCCCTGGTTTCTGGTGAAAAGACCTCCATTGAGCCGATGCGCGTTCATGACCTTTCCCCGGTGTGGGATGGCCAGGCCCAGGTGGCCTTAGACACTTTCTATCAGCCGCCCCTGAAATTGTTCGCACCCGAGGGTGGCACAGCCATCCAACATCCCATTGGCGCTGCCTTCGAGGGTCTGACAACCCCCATGAATACGGAAGAACTCTCGTTATTGGCCAACCTGCCCTTGCGCGAGATGCCCGGCATGCCCATGCAGCCAACGGCTTACTTCAGCCTCAACCCCCCCGTACCGGAAGACCCAGTCAATGTGCTTGGCCTGGGCAACCTGTTGGAGGGCGGTGAGGAGATCGCCGGGTTGGGCTATGATGTTGACCTCGATTCCCTGACGCGCCATATCTTTATCACCGGCATCACAGGCAGCGGAAAATCAAACACCTGCCGCCGCATCATCAGCGAGCTGATGGAAAGCGGCAAGAATTTCCTGGTTATCGAACCCGCCAAGGATGAGTACGTGCAGTTAGCCCTGGCCTACAACCAGGCCAAAACTTTCGATCGCGAGATCGCCGTCTATATGCCTGGGCGCAGTGAGTGGGGCGGACAACCCTTAGGGCAATTGCAGATCAACCCCTTTGATATCGTCCAAATTCCTGGCGCTACCACGCAAGTCATGCCGCACCTCGACCGGCTGAAGTCGATCTTCAATGCCAGCTTCCCCATGTATGAGATCCTACCGGTGATTCTCGAAGAAGCCCTGGTCGATCTCTACGATAGTCAGGGCTGGCTAGAAGAAACTCTTCCGCCAGACGGCATCGGCCGCCCCACGCTGGAGCAGCTTCACAACCGCATCTCCGGTTTGGTGCGCAGCAAAGGCTATGAGGAGCGCATTACGGCCAACATCACCGCCGCGCTGCGCACACGTATTGGCAGCCTGCTGCGCGGTTGGAAGGGCAAGCTCTTCGATCAGCCCTTCTCCACTCCCTGGGCCGATCTCTTCGACCGCCCGGTAGTGATCAATTTGCAGTATCTCGGTGATGATGCCGACAAGTGCTTCACCATGGCCCTGCTCTTGAACTTCATGTACGAATACCGCCAGGCGCAGCATGAGAGTCTTGGCTCACCAGAGTCTAGCGAGCTGCGCCACCTGGCAATTATTGAGGAGGCCCACCGCGTGCTGCGAAACGCGCCCCAGCGTTCTGACTCTGCTAACCCGCAGGCCAAGATGGGCGAGATGTTTGCTGACATCCTGGCTGAGATCCGCGCTTACGGGCAGGGCATGGCCATCATCGACCAGGTGCCCGCCAAGCTGGTGCCCGACGCGATCAAGAACACAAATCTCAAAATCATCCACCGCTTGGTGGCCGCCGACGACCGTGACGCCATGGCCGGTGCCCTGGCCCTGACCGAGGATCAGGCTAAGGTCATCGCCCGCCTCAAAGTAGGCCAGGCCATCGTTTGCGGCATCCAGGATGATATGGCCTCCTGGGTCAAGGTGGCATACACGCCGATGCAAAAGTTGCAGTAAATTCAGGTGAGATGCACACGCTCTGCGAAAGTGCGTCTCACCTAGGAGAAACTATGAGCACCAAAATCCCCGCATCGCAACGCAAACTCGTAAT
Source organism: Anaerolineales bacterium (assembly GCA_016785015.1). Taxonomy (GTDB): domain Bacteria; phylum Chloroflexota; class Anaerolineae; order Anaerolineales; family UBA11858; genus NIOZ-UU35. The sequence goes on along the minus strand of JADHTJ010000018.1, from coordinate 21,066 downwards.
CACTTACTTGTTATCTTTTTCGTTTTCTTCGCCGAATCATCTTGCTGGTTTTGAGCCGGCAAAGCATACGCTTCTGCAGGAATTGGAAGCAGATTGGTCTGACGCGGTGCTGGCTGCCTGCCAGCATATCGTCGCATTCCATCAGGCTTCGCGAGACCCAGATGCTGAACGGGTGGCAGCGTTGGCGCGTGCAGCCCAAAGCGCAGATTCGTCTCCGCAGGCGTGCCGCGCTTTTCAGGAGCAAATGCAGGCGCTCTCCGAACTCCCCGGGCGCGCCAAAGAGAACAACCGATTGCACCGCAAAAAGGGCTGCCGCTTTTGTGTGGCTCCCTGCCGCTACGGTTATTATTCTTTAATCTCCGAACCAGACTTCGATTCATTGCAAAGCGCGCTGGAAGCAGAAAACACTAAATTGCCCCAGGATCAACAGCCCCTCCAGGCAATTTGGACCTTCACACTTAATCACATTTCTCAGACTCTGGATGCAGGTCAATGGCATGTCAGCGCCTATCATCTCGGTAATCTGGCCTATTGTTTATTAATGCTATCTACGGCTAAATCCCGCTTTGCATTTCCTGAAGATGTCGTCAAGAGATTTCAAGAAGGCAACCAACAACTAATCAGGCGGTATCAATCTCAATCCAGAAGCTAAACTTCTTTAAGAAGTTTAGCTTCTCAAGACTGTCATCTTAGCGATGTTACTTTTTCAATAGGGGCTGCGACTAATCGAATAGAAAGATACCGAGGCCGTGATCATAGCGCGCAGGCAATCCCTCAAAATCAACCCCAATTCCCGTATGCCCACTGGGCAAAGGAGAATGCACTATGCAAGAATTAGAAACTATTCAACCCGAAGAAAGTCGCGACGTCGCAGAGACCGTAGAATCCACCGAAGCGGTCGAAGAGCAAGCCCTGGATGATGCAACCCTTGAACCCGGAGCGCGTGTCGAAGAAGAGCAGAGCTTCGAACAGGCTGAGGCTGTTGAGGGCGCGCTGACCGACGCCATGGCTTCCGTCGAGCCGGTTGAAGACCCCCCCGAAGAAGAATCGCCCCCCGAAAGTGATACCGACCCGGAGGATTTGCCCCCAGGCAGTGGTGTGTTAGTCGTGCCTCACGAAACAGTGCAAATGGCCGAACCGCTTGAAGAGCCTGGTCCCGCCGATGGGGCTGAAGTACCCGAGGGCATCGAGTTCCAATTGGCCGAAGAAGAAGATGACTCAGATGAGCCTGATGAATTTTATGTCGATGACACGGGCATCATTCTCTTCAACGAAGCCATCTCTACAGACGAAGTCGTCGAATCACTCTCCGAGGAGCAGAAAAATGCCCTCGATGGATTGGATCCTGGCGATCGGGAAGCCTTGCTGCGCGTGATTGGAAATTCACAGCAAGTGCTTCCGGATCAGTTTCCTGGAAAATCCGGCGGCTTCATTTACTAAGATCAAAGGAGAAAATATCATGCAAGAAGAGTTAGAAGTCATTCAACCCGAAGAGAGTCAAGAAGGCGCCGATGCCGCAGAGGCGGTCGAATCCGCTGAGGCTGCAGAAGAACGAACCCTGGAAGATGCTACCCATGAGCCCGGAGCTCTTGTTGAAGAAGAGCAGAATTTCGAGCAGGCCGAAGCTATGGAGGGGGCGCTGGTCGAAGTGATGGACAATGTGGAAGTCGAACCCGTTGGAGAAGACGGCACCGTTGACCGTGATCGTCCCGGCATGGTAGATGGCGAGGAAATCAGCGAAGGCTCCAAAGACGATGACGAGCGTACAGAAGCAACCCCTATCAACCTGCCTGGCCCTGTCGCCGCCGATGAAGGTATATCGCCGATGCCCGTACCCAATCCAGAGCCCGTTGACAGTACGGCAGATGAAGGTTTATCACCGTTACCTATCCCAAACCCGGAACCTGCCCTGACCCCCGATGATGTCAAAATGGAAGATGAGGCCCCTGGCCGTGAAGCCCGGGAGCTTGATCCAAGGCCATTAGTAAACGAGGCAGCCACCGCTGAGGAAGTTCTCGAAACGCTCTCAGAAGAGCAGAAGACAGCCCTCGACGGTTTGAATCCCGGAGATCGGGAGGCCTTGTTGCGCGTGATTGGCAATTCACAGCAAGTCCTTCCGGATAATGTTCCTGGCCACTCCGGAGGTTTTATTTACTAACAGATGTTTGCGCATCTGAACGTTTTAAGGTGACTGTCATCTGTACACAAACAAGGCCTAATTTGGTTTTGTAAGGTGATGACAGTCACCTGGTTAGCCCAAAAATGTCTCTTGATTGTGCACTATCACCCTGCTAACAATATGAACTCAATGAATGGTTTTTCCTGGACAGATTTCGAAATGCTGCGTCGTACCCCGCTTGCCACGATGGGCATATTTACTTCATCCTATTGCCCGGTGGGATGCGCACACTGTGCGGTGTCAGCTTCTTCAGATTCTCTAGCACCATCTCCAGATTTGCTGATGCGTGGTGTCGAAGAGATGGTCCAGGTGTCGGAATTGAAGGCAGTGGCCATCACGGGCGGCGAACCATTCGCAGAGTTTGAACTGCTGGAATCCCTCGTTGATACGATGCACAAGGCCAATAAACGAGTTGTTATCTACACCTCTGGATACTGGGGAAAGTCAGACGTTTTGCAACAGGTCAGCCCTGTTCTGCAATTTGCGGATGGCCTGGTTTTGGGCATAGATCTTTACCATCGCGCCCACATACCTGCTGAAGACCTGATCAACGCGCTGCGAACCGCAAAAGAATTCGAAGTCTGGGTAACTGCACAAGTCATCAGCGGCATCGATGGCGAAGCCCATTTGGCGTATGCCCGGCAGCTTTTCCAGAATGCCTTTGGCCCTGAATGGCATCAAGATGCCCATATTATAGAAATGCCGCCATTGCCCAGCGGCCGCGCCGAACATATCGACTCATTCAATCAGTTCAATGGTTCGTATGCAGAACGTTGCTACAGTGTCAATGGCCCAACGCTCTTGCGCGATGGTACCTTGGCCGCGTGCTGCAATGAAGATATTGTTTTACACAACGGTCCGGATGCCTTGAAAATCCCGCATCAAGGGGGATTTTCCCAATCTTTGGAAAAGCTCGAATCCCAGCCCACCCTGGGTCATCTGCGCAGAACCCCGCCAGCTGCCCTTGCATCTTTGGCAGCACAATGCCTGGATTCAACAGATTATGATCAATCGGTTCGAATGTGCCAGGCATGCTGGGATTTCGTTGAAGCGTATTCTCAGATGGACGACTCTCAACTGGAACGATTTGATGAAATGGTCAATCTATATCATCAGATCCAAAATTCTCCTTTGGAATTGGTGAGCGATGTATAACGTGTTCTTGCTCAGCGCCTGTAATCTTCGTTGTGGCTATTGCTTTGCCGACGACGTCATGGGGCGCGGTGCAAACCAAAATAATGCAGGCAATAACGCTGCAAAGTCAATTAACCTGGAAGATTATGTGCGGATTCTCGATTTCCTGACGGCAAGTGGTGTATCCATTGTGTCATTGGTAGGCGGCGAGCCAACGCTTCATCCGGAATTTATTTCAATTATTCAAATCAGCCTTGACAGAGGCTTTACCGTGAGCGTCAAAAGCAACGCCACCTGGATCGGGAAGATTGGGCGAGAGATGCGAAATTTACCCGATGAGGGCATCCATTTCTTGTTGAATATCAACCATCCAACAATTTTGGGAGAATCCCTTTGGAAGAGGGTCGTCAGGAATGCCAAACAGTTGAAAGGCAAGCATGTCGATTTTCAGTTCAATATTGATCGTGAAGATTTTGATTATCGGCATATATTGGAATTAGCCAGCGATGTACGACCTGGCAAGATTGTTTGGTCTCTCAGCAATATGGTCAAAGGGGATGAAAGTCAAACTTTTACGGATCCACTTGTTATTCGTGAGCAATACGCAAAGCAGATTTTAGAATTTGTCGTTGATACAGGAAAATTAGGTATTGAAACTGTTGGAGTGCATGGCATTACCCCATGCATGTTCTCAGAACAGGATTATAACGATCTACAAGCCAACGGCGGTAGCCTTGAGTCAACTTGCAATCCAGTATTTGATATTCTCCCCGATATGTCTGTGCTGTACTGTTTCCCAATGAGCGGTTTCTGGGACAAGAAATTTATTTACGAACATAACAATCTGGGTGAAATAAACAGAGAATTCCAAGAATCTCTGGCAGGTATGCGTAGTGATCTATACCCTCTGGATGAATGCGACGATTGCAAGCATTTTCTCGGGGAAGTATGCCACGGGGGCTGCATTGCCCGCCACCTGGATGGTCAGGAAAAAACCGATACCTGGGATGATCACTTTTTCGATCGCATTCCATTAGTTGCTAAGCGATTCAAGGTTGAAAAAATGTCTGACCGGGAGATGGAGACGTATTATATTCTCGACTTACTTTCCGAAGAGCGCTTTGATATTGATCAACTTCTCTATTCCCTATTGAACTCCATCGATGGCCAGAGTGCATTCGGTGATCTGTACCAAAACGTATTTCAAAAGGTGGATAATGCACCTGGGATTGAAAGCATATTTCAGGAAATTGCTACCAATTTGATCAGTCGCGGGGTACTACGAATTAGACCCCAGCAAAAGAATCAAATCCTTAGTGAACCGCTTGGTGAGACAGTGTGAAATATGGATATCGTCGATTTGCTTCAACAATCTGAACTCAAACATCTCCGGTATGGATTTCACAAATTGGTGTATATTCGCCCGACCCAATTTTGCCCGGCCAGCTGCCGCCATTGTTCGGCGAGGTCAGATCCCAGTACTCAGCATACGGCCGATGTGGAGATGCTAGAAAAATGGGTTACTTCGATCACGAAGTTGTCTGGGCTTGAGTGGATCGGCGTAGAAGGGGGCGAGCCCTTTGCCGCTCCGGCACAGTTAAAAGTCATCCTGCGAATTGCTCAAGAGCATGGCGTTCAAAGGTCTGTGCTGACAAATGCCTATTGGGCAAAGGACGAACATCGGGCAAGGGAAGTTTTGCGTAAATATCCAAAAATCAATTTCCTGATCATTAGTGCGGATGAATTCCACGATGAATTCATCCCAATGGCCAGGGTCATCGCAGCACTGCGCGCCGCCCAAGGACGCGTTGACCGCCTGGGGGTGCAGATGTGTATGGGTCCAGAATATCAAGCATTTCGAGCGAAGTTTGACCATTTGGCAGGAAGCGATTTGCTCGATGACATCGAAATCATTGAAACCCCGCTCCAATATATCGGCCGGGCTACGGAGACCCAAATCATGGAGCGGCCGCAAGATACCTATGAATTGCCTGACTCGATCTGTCATTTCTTGGGCACGCCGGTCTTGAGGGAAGATGGCACCCTGGTTGCCTGCTGCCAACAAGATGCTGTGTTGAGTAAACGGCCCAATCTATTTCAACTTGGGAATTTGAATAAATTTGGTGCTGATGAACTATTATCACTGGTAGATTCAGATGTCTATTTCCAAACCCTGAGAGTATTCGGCCCCAAGAAAATTGCCCAGACGGCTATCGAGCGTGATTGGGGCTGGGAGCCCAAAGCATATCTGCAAGGCAATGTTTGTGAATTGTGCATGCATCTGGCGAGTGATCAACAGGTGGTTGATGGATTTCGTGTGGAATTCGACACGCCAAAATACAGAAAAGCGCTTGCGCTGGGGCGTTCGATTCTTTTTGATGAGCCGATGCCAGAAGACATTCTGGCACCTGAGTTGGTCTGAGAACATATAGCTGGTTGTTACTTTTTGGTTAGATCTGTCGACTAAAGAATTGAAAGCAAAAAAATTAATCTAAGTATGAAGGAGTGAATCATGGACGAACTCGAAATCACCCAACCCGAAGAAAATCTAGAAGCGGCTGAATCCACGGAACGTGCTGAAGATCAGGCTTTGGAAGATGCCACCCACGAACCTGGTGCCCATGTTGAAGATACTCAAATTATTGAGCAGGCAGAAGCCGTTGAAGAGGCTCTGACCGAGGCAATGGAAGCAGAGGAAGAAATTCCCCCCGCTGAAAGCGGCCCTGATCGAAAAGACCTGCCCGATGGCAGCGGCATACTGGAAGAACCTGGCGAAACAGTCGAGATGGCCGAAAAACCAGGAGAACCTGGCCCTGCAAATATAGCCGAAGTGCCCGAGGGCATCGAATTTGAACTCGCTAGTGAGGATGGCACAGTCGATCGCGACGATGATGGCCTAATCAAAGACCCCGACTTAAGCGAAACATCAGGTGATAAAGATGATGACGATGGCAAAGACGCCACCCCTATAAATTTGCCCGGACCTGTTGCCGCTGTTGAACTTTCACCCGACGATGTCAAGGTGGGTGGGGGTGAACAATTGGGCACGCTACCGATCCCCATTCCTCAACCAACTTCTGAAGATGATGGAGGCGCGTATATTGAACAACAGCCTGATCCCAGCCCCGATCCTAAAGGCGAACTAGCCAAAGATCATCCGGGCCCCGGTGGCATGGTCGAAGATACCCCTGCCAGCGATGGGAATGTAGCCGCAACGCCGATCAATATCCCAAAACCTGGCGGTGATGTTTCTGCAACACCAATCAATATCCCCAAGCCAGGTGATGATATAGCTGGCCATAAAGAGCCTGGCGATCCTCCACCGCCCCCAGACTTGCGCGGTCAGACTGAGCTTTCACCCGATGATGTTAAGTTAGAAGATAATTTACAGCCCGCACCCGATTTTGAGGCCATGAATCCTTCTGAGCAATCTGTAGTGGAGATCATTAGCAAGGCCATCTCCAATGAAGAATACCGTGGCATTTTGTTCGCAGATGCTCGCGAAGCGACTGCTGGATATGAAGTGACTGACGAAGATCAATCTGCTCTGGGCGAGATGACGGAAGAAGCCTTCAACTTCTTCGCAGCTGAAGTTGAATCTCGTTTCGTTGCAGCGACGACAGGAATTTCTGAGGCCGCCAAGCAGCAAGTGTTAACGCAGGTGGTTCACGCTGTCTGGCGGGATCTCAACCCTGGCAGCTTGGTTTATGTCCTGACGTACAAAATTCCACAGAAGCATTTATCATAGGCCAAGACCCTATAGGTTTCGAGAAGTAAGTGAGTAATATAGAACATTTGCATACCAATTAACTTAGTCTGTAAGATTTGTTGTAAACCTTTAGGGTCTCAATTGGAGTAACCCAATGGACGAATTAGAGATCACCCAACCCGAAGATAATCTGGAAGCTGTTGAAACCGTTGAGAACTCCGAAGAGCAGGCATTGCAAGATGCCACCCACGAACCCGGTGCCAGAGTTGAAGAGACACAAACCTTTGAACAAGCTGAAGCCATTGAAACTGCCCTGACTGAAGCCGTCGAAGCTGTTGATGCAACAGCAGTTGGGGAATTGCCGCTGCCTCTGCCTCAACCTGCTGGTGAGCAAAGCGAGCAGCATGGTACTTTGCCAGTTTTGATGCCTGACCCCGTGGATAATCATGATACTGAGCAAGAAGGAAGTTTGCCGATTCCTCTCCCTCGGCCAGCCTCAGAAGATGATGGCAATATTGTGCAAGGGCTTGCGGAAACAAATGACCCCCCTGACCCCGAGGGCCCCAACCAAGAGTCTGATCTCAGTCTTGGCGTTGATGGCACTGCGGCATTGGATGATGAAGGGAGCGGTCAGGTAGCTGATATTCCACCATTAGGTGGAGATCCCCCGCCTCCCGATCAGGATATCGCTCAATCCCCGGAACCAGGTCCGCACCCCTTTCCGAAACCCGCAGAGGGCCCTGATCCTGGTTTCAATGCTCCGGAAGATGATCAAGGTCTCAATCCCGGTGATGACGGCAATGTGGCTGGATATAAGGACCCCGGACAACCTCCACCACCCCCTGATGAGCATATAACGAATTCTGCTGAAAGCCAGGTAGAAGCCATCCCGCCGATGGGCGGAAACCCTCCGCCGCCGGACGATGCTGTTGGGCTGAATCCCGGTCCTGATGGTAATTTGGCTGAAACCGATGATCCCCCTGATCCTGAAGGACCAAATCGGGGTCTTAGCCCTGGTGTTGACGGTAATGAAGTTGCCGGAACAGCTGGGGGCGGCCAGATAGCTGGCCCCACTCAACCAGGAGATAACCCTCCGACACCAAATCTGCGAGACCAGTTTAAAAAGAAGGGTGCTGGTCAGACTGAACTGACGCCGGATGACGTCAAGCAGGGTTCCAAGGCTGGTAGCAATGTGGCTGAGACACCCGATGACCCTAAACCCCCTGGGCCAAATATGGAAGATCAAGAAGTGATTTGATAGAAAACACCGAGGTACATATGGACGAGCGTGAAAACACCCAACCGGAAGAAATCCCAGAAGAGCGTGAAAGCACTGATATCGTTGAGGCAGCCGAACCAACTGAATCAGCGGAAAGCGCTGAAGAACGCACATTGGAAGAAACCACACACGAACCTGGCGCACGAGTTGAGCAAACCCAGAATTACGAAGAAGCGGAGGCTGTCGAAGGCGCTTTGACAGAGGCGATGAATCCTGCTGAAGAGGTCGCAGGAATTGCCCCAGTGCCACTTCCAAAACCGGCTGATGGTATTGAAGGCGAACTTCCCTCTCCATCCACTGACCCGAAAGATTTACCCCAAGGCAGCGGCACATTGGATGTAGACGAATCATATCCAGATGACCCACAAGAGGCTGCCGGAACGCCCGAGGTTTGGGATGATAGAGCAGAGGAAGGTGGAGCAACATACGGCGCTAAACCGGGAGTGCCAGAGGGCGATAGCGGATGGCTGGGGACAAGCGATAATGACGGCATCCTGGCAGAATCCACTCCTGCTGAAGTGATTGAAGTCCCTGAAGGAGTCGAGATTAATCCCAAAGATGAAGATGATGGCAGTGTTGGCCGGGACGATCATCCAGTAAATGAAGGTCGTGACGGCTTAGAGTATGAACCTGGTCCTGTAGAGCAGCCTCCGGATTGGGATCACGGCCCTCCAGGCCCAAAGGTTGAACTGGAAAACCCCGGCCCTGCCGGAGCAGCTGAAATACCACAGGGTATCGAGTTCAAACCTGCGGGTGAAGATGATGGCAGTGTTGGCCGTGGTGATCATCCCATTGAAGAAGACCCTGAGTTGAGCACTACGCCTGGGGAATCCAAAGAGGATGAATACTATGTTGATGCAAGGGGGGTAATACGCAGCGAAGCTGGTGACCAGGGTGGTCAACTAGGATTGGATCATCCGGGTACCGGGGGATTAGAGGCATCAGAAGAAGACGTTGGTGTTGATGGGAGATTCGCACAAGAACCTGATCCTATGCCCGAACCCGGTCTCAGCCCAGAGTTTGACGGCAATGTTGGTGAAGAACCCGAACCTGGCCCCGATCCCTACCAACCCATAATGGAAGAAGGAATGCTGGTCACGGAAGAAGGCGAGATGATCGTAGCTGGCGTTGAACCTGGTCTAACTGCCGAAGCTATGGCAGTTGAGGGCAGTTTGGAACAAGATCAGGAAGCTGACCAGGAAGTCACAGAAGAAGAGGCTGATGAAGGTGCTGGTGAGGCACCAGGTTGGTACATCAAAGAAGACTCTGAAGGCAATTACACAGTCGTAGATGAGAACGGCAATCCGGTGGAGAGCCCGCCAAAAATCGTATATTTCAACGGCAAGTATTACGCCGTCTATCCGGGTGATGATTTGCCCGTAAAGGAAGATGGCAGTGTCACTGATCCTGAAAAACTTGCCAAGTATGAAATCTCTTCATACAAACCATCCACAGAGGGAATGAAAGTCTACTATGATGAAGACGGCAACCCCAAGGTCGTGGACGAGAATGGAGAAACGGTTGACAGCCCTCCCGGCGTGATCCAAGACCCAACTACCGGGAAGTACTACTTTATCACTGAAACCGATCCGTCCAAATTGGCTTCCTTTACCAAATCGGGCAATTTTGCTGAAGCACTGTCTCAGGGGTTGATCAGCGAAGCGGCCGAGTACAAACCATCCACAGAGGGAATGAAAGTCTACTACGATGAGGACGGCAACCCCAAAGTTGTTGATGAAAAAGGGAAGCCTGTAGACAGCCCCCCTGGTGTGATCCAAGACCCAACCACGGGTAAGTACTACTTCATCACCGAGACCGATCCTTCGAAACTGGCTTCTTTCACCAAGTCAGGGAATTTTGCGGAAGCGCTGTCTCAGGGGTTGATTACCGAAGCGCCGGACTACAAGCCGACCACAGAGGGAATGAAGATCTACTACAATGAGGATGGCAACCCCAGGGTTGTGGACGAGAACGGCAAAACGGTGGACAGCCCCCCCGGCATGATCCAAGATCCGACTACGGGTAAGTACTACTTCATCACTGAAACTGACCCTACAAAGCTGGCTTCCTTTACCAAATCGGGTAATTTTGCTGAAGCGCTTTCTCAAGGGTTGATTAGCGAAGCGCCCGAGTACAAGCCCTCCACCGAGGGGATGAAGATTTACTACGACAAAGATGGGAATCCCACAGTCGTGGATGAAAATGGTAAGCCGGTGGATAGCCCTCCGGGCGTCATCCAAGACCCGATCTCAGGCAAGTATTTCTTCATCACGGAAGCTGATCCAGCGAAGATGAGTGCTTTTACCAAGTCGGGCAATTTTGATGAAGCACTGTACCACGGATGGATCAAGGAGGCTCCCAACTACAAACCTTCCACTAAGGGGCTACACATCTACCCGGACAATGATGGCAACCCCACGGTAGTGGATGAGAATGGTAAGCCGGTGGACAGTCCTCCTGGCGTGATCCAAGACCCGAGTACCGGAAAGTACTACTTTATCACTGAAACCGATCCGTCTAAGCTGGCTTCCTTTACCAAATCGGGCAATTTTGCTGAAGCGCTTTCTCAAGGGTTGATTACTGATGCATCCTACTACAAACCACCCTGGTGGAGCAAAAAGGCATCATGATTACATCTGCAGCGATCTAGTGGATGGAAGTGTTATGGAACATGCAAATGGAGATAATTATGGATAAGAAATTCCCCGCTCAAAGTCTCAAAAAAGCGATTTGCTATTACTACCTCTTGGCATTTTGCCAACCAGAAAAAGTCAAAGAATTCAAAAAAACTGCCCAACCATTACGCGAGAATATTGCCAAACATGTCGGGTTGAAAATGAAACAAGCTTTCGAAAGAGCCGCTCCTGAGGTAGCACGTCATATTGTCGCTTTTCACCAGAACACCCGTAATCCAGATGAAGAATGGGTTAAAGAATTAGCCAGCAAGATTGCTGTTGCGGATAAGAGCTCCGAAAATGTAGAAGACTTTCAAATGATGCTTGGGTTGGTGTCCCGACTTCCCCAGCGGGCCAAACCTGAAAACCGCCTCCATCACCGCAGAGGTTGCCAGTTTTGCGCGGTGCCCTGTCATTATGGTTATTTCAGCCTGGTTTCAGAGCCGCGCTTCGAGGAATTGCAGAGTTTTATTAGACTAGAATTTGGCAAATCCCCAGAATACATGAAGCCAATTACAGCGGTTAGATCATTTGCTCTCACTCACATCGAGGAGTCACTGGGAATCAATCGAGAAACTATCCCATTTCACCCTGAACAACTTGCAAATCTGGCATACTGTTTATTAGCGCTGGCGACAGCAAAATCACGCTTGCCAGTTCCAGAAAAGCAGTTCCAATTATTCCAGGCAGCCAATCAAAATATCAACCTTGTGCGAGCTTAGATTCAGTTATTGCAATCTATATTGACTAAATAATAATTGCTTCAATCAGGAGAAAGACAATGGATGAGATGGAAATTATTCAACCTGAAGATAATATGGAAATATCTGAAGAAATAGAAGCCCCATCGGAAGAAGAACAATCACTGGAAGAAGCCACCTACGAAGCGGAAGCTCATGTTGAGCAAAGTGGTAACTTTGAGCAATCCGAGGCTGTCGAGACAGCAATGACGGATGTAATTGACAGCATAATTGAAGAGCCAGCACAGGAATCTGTGGAGGAGCCAAAAATGACCCAGGATGTTGATCCAGTTACGGGTCAATCGAAACCCAGTGATGGCGGCACTGAAGAGGGCGGCTCTGATATGAGCGGTGCAGATGAAGAACCTTCCTTGGTTGTTGACGAAGACCAAAGCGAAAATGAAGCCCCAGCTGGATCTGCCGTTGATGAATCAGAAGACCAACCCGGTGGTGACACGGAAGCCGATGTAGCAAGCGATGCAGCCAAAGCGCGGCGAGAGGGGGAAGAGTATGCTGATGATAAGGATACGGCGATGGTTACTGACGATACCGCTGAGCCTGGAATAGCCACTGTAGAAAAACCCGCCGAACTTGTCGAAGATGAAGTTTTGGATACCGGGCAGATCGACCAGCCACAAATTGAGAGGCAGTTACCCCAAGATGAAATTCTTGCTGCTGGCATGGCAAAACACGGATTAATTCCTGGTGAAGAACAAGGTAAAGCAGGAGCAGCTGGAGCGGAGGGAGAAGGCTACCCGGGATTGGGCAAGGGTACCTCTGGCGGTGGCCCGCCGATGATGGGAAAAAGCGGCAAGAGTGAGACGGAAGGTAAAGGCTACCACTCGGGAAAGAGCGAAACTGGGCGCTGGTTGGATAAGAAAGCTATGGAAAATGAAGACGGTGTGGTAGTGGAACCTGATGGCCAAGGATTTTGGGAACAAGATGGAGATGGAGATTGGCATTATGTTGAATATCAGCATGATGATGAAGATCCGCCTGATGCAGGTACCCCTCCTGAACCGGGGGGTGTTTATGGGTTGACGCCAGATGGTGATACTCCCATGCCCTACACTGGTTCGTTCGGCGACGGCGACGGCCTGCCTCCGGACACATCCCACAAACCCCCTGAAGGCCCAGACCGGGAAGCTAGCTTTCTGCGAATGGTTGCCAGCGGGAAGACGGACACGAAATCCTACTATGGTTACGGCTCCAGCGGCAGCGCCACCTTCAGCCCCAGCGGTGGCGGCGATACCGACGATTCTGGCAAATACTATGGTGGTTTGTTTGGCGGCGGCAGCATTCAAGATATCAACCCCGATGACTTCGACTACTATACCCCCAACGTATTGGCGGAGGCCCTGGAGAAGATTCAAAACAGATAAAAACTGGTTACCTGACAGTTTAGGGAATTAAGCAAAAACATTGGTTGAGTAAGCCTGGAAGGCCGTACCGAAACCCGCTTTTGCGCCGTTTTTGTCTCGATAAACCCCTTTCAGAGATACTCGACCAGCAACAGCTTGAAACTATTGGTAGCTGATATACAGGTACAGACAAAAATAATTCTTCGAACAGGTGTTGATCGTTTTCCCGATAATCAACACTTTGTTGATGTTACTTTTTCTTCACCATCGACGACAAAAGGAATGATAAGGCAAATTCATAGAAACCTTCAAAGGAGAACATAATGGACGAACTAGAAATCATGCAACCCGAAGAAAACGCAGAAAGTGCCGAAGTCGGAGAGGCAACGGAGCGCGTCGAAGAACAAGCCTTAGATGATACTACTCATGAACCTGGCGCTCGCGTTGAACAGACGGGCAATTTCGAACAGGCTGAAGCCGTCGAAGGAGCCATGGCTGAAGCAGTGGAGAATATTGATCCTGCTTCACAACCCGAATCGGGAGTCAAACCTGATGAGCCAGAATCCCAGGCGGGTGATCCGCTTACCGGCAAAGGGTATGGACAGCAGAGTCAAGATTCAAACGAGGGCTCAGAGCAAGAAGAACCTGTCATGGCTGATACATCAAATGCAGGCGGTGAAGTTGATGCTCAGGCACATTTTGAAGATGTGACGGACACGCAAGGTGTTGAGCAGCAAGTCGGTGGTATGGATGTAGACCCCGGTCAGATCGACGGCAACGAACCTGTTTATGAAATGGATGACCAAGAACCAGATCTGAGTGGCGCGATTGGTGAGGGTGTTAATGAACCCCTGGAAGGCACCAGTCAGGTTGGCCCTCAGCGCATCGGCGATGGTGACCTTCCCGAAGAGCTGAAGGGCCCTCTTGGGGCAGGTATGAGCGGCGGCGGAAAGAAACCTGGCACGCCTCCTAAATCTGGCGGTGGCCCATTGACAGGGCAGCATGGTGGCGGTGGGAAAAGTGATGGGGATGGAGGGCACTCTGTAAACAGTGCAGAAGGAAGATGGTTGTGGCTGAAGTCGGAAGATAATGGTACCCCAGGTTCAGTCGCAGAGCCGGATGGTAAAGGTGTATGGGTAGCTGACAAAAATGGGGATTGGCACTATCAAACATATGATGAATATCAAGTTGTTGACCCTGAGAACCCCCCTCAAGGTGATCCCATGGAAGGCGATACCCCCATGCCCTACACTGGCTCCCATGGTGGTGGTGAAAATCCTGATCCCGATGAACCCGTAGGCGGGTTGGACCACGAAGCGGGTGCTTTCTTCCCCGTGTATGGCACAGGCGGAAGCAGTGATAGTAGCGGTGGTACCCCAGGCGATAAAGACGGTGATGATGACTCTGGAAAATTCTTGGCCGATGGCGAACTCAGCGGCGGTGATGATGGCACGCTCGACCCCGGTGACCTGGACTACAACGAAGCCGATCAGGCCAATACCGAATTGAAGAGCGATATCAAAGATCAGTTGGAGTAGTGAATCTGATACGGATATTTGCCTATTTGGGTGTCATCCTGAGCAAAGCGAAGGATCTCCACCATTCTAGTCGGAGAGATCCTTCGCCCCTCGCCGTAGGCGCGCCTGCGGCTTTGACAGTAATAGTGGAAAACTTTCACATGACGGTAAAATTATGATGTAGAGATGTAATCCGAGGCATCTCTACTTTGCCTTCCCCACAGATGCAATCACATAGCTATCTTCATTGAGATACTTTTGAGCGGCCTCTCGGACTCCCTCGCGCCTGACTCCGTTGATTCGGGCAATGGCCTGTTCGAAAGGCTCTACTTGGTAAAGTAAGCCCTCGATCCCAAAGATCCCCGCCACCGATAAGTTGGTCTCAAAGCGCCGCGCCAGAGTTCCGGCATAGTTTCCTTTTGCCGCATTCATTTCTTCATCAGTGATGCCGTTTTTCTGGATATCCCCCCATTCATCGAGGATGGCATCTTGAACAACAGTTAGATTTTCAGGCGCACAAACTGCGTAGATGGCCAGATAGCCGCAGTGCTCATAAACCGACGATACCGCGTTGACGTTGTACACTACCCCCAATTCCTCGCGCAACCGCTGATAAAGCCGTCCACTGGCACCCATGCCCAAAACCAGCTCGATGATTTTCAACGCCGATCGGTCGGGATGACTCAATCCCACAGTTGGAACACCTAGCAGCATATATGTGCGTTGAGTTGCCCGTTCCAAGTGCGCGCCGGAAGGTGTGTTTCGGGCTGGTTCTTCAAAAGGGCCAGGCTTTTGCTCTGGGCCAGAGGGGAATTGGTTGAAAGCGCTCTGGGCCAAAGATTGGGCTTCATTGTGCTGCACATCACCACAGATTACCAGAATAGAATTCCCGGCCACAAAACGCTGCTGATAAAAGCCGCGCAAATCTTCAAGCGCTATATCTCGAAGTCCCTCAACTGTGCCGGTAATTGGGTTGCGTAAAGACGAGTCCTGCCAGAGATTTTCCAGAAATAGATCGTAAAGCACACTGCTCTGATCACGGCTGCCTTCTAATTCCCCCAAAACTACTAGCTTCTCGTTGAGAAAAGCTTCTTGAGAAAACTTTGGGAGCAGGCATATCTCCGCTAGCATATCCAACGCTAAAGGCAAGTCATCCGCTAGGGTAACGGTGTGCAGTGAGACGTATTCACGCGTGGTATGGGCGTTGATCTCCCCTCCGTGGGCTTCGATGCTGCCAAAAATATCCTGGGATGTGTAATGCTGAGTCCCCTTGAAGAGCATGTGTTCGAGCATGTGCGCCAGTCCGGGATGCTCGCCATCATAGCGGCTGCCGGCGCGCGCAAAAAAACGGCAGGCTACCGTACGCGTTCCCGGCCGGTGGATAGAGATTAATCTTAGACCGTTATTCAGTGAGTATTGTTGCCAGTTCAAAATTAACGCAGAGATGCAATGATGCAGAGACGCGAAGATTTTTTAACTCTGCGACTCCGCGCCTTTGCGTTAAATATTTTAGAGTAGTCCTGATTTGCTAATACGCTCGTCCAGGTCGGTCAGCCACTCTTCCAGGTTTTCGGGCTCCATCTCCTTGAGGGCGGCGATCTCAGCGGGGGAGAGTTGGAAGCCTGCCCTTTGCAGAGTTGCTTCTGGGGATGCGAAGAAGTTGTTGCGAAATTCTTCATCGCCCACCAGGCGAGCAATCACTTCCTGAAGGCGCTCGCTGACAGACTCTTTTTTCTTCGGCAATGCCGCTACAACCAGGTTGCGCAGCCGGATCGCGAAGTTCGGATCAGGTGTGGCCTGGCTGGCGGCCTGCAACTTTTGAACAGTTTCGCCCAGGTTGTCCAGTCCGGAAGCTTCTATCTGCTCACCGTCGAAAATACGATCGGTGAGATCAGCCAACTCATTTGCCAGTTTTTGATCGTCTTTTTTCTTAGCCATAATTCATCCTATACCATTAGTCGTTGGCTAACTGGAAAAAGTAACCTCAGCATCGAATTCAGCGATTTTGCCTTTACAGGCTTCGATGGCGCGATAGAAACGCAATTTTGCCGCGCCTAGTTTAATGCCCAGGCGGTCGGCGACATCCTGGAAGGGCAATCCTTCGGCCAGGCGCAGCAGGATGATCTCGCGCTGGCTCTCTGGCAGTGCTCGCAGCGCTTGCTGTAAGAGCAGTTGATCTGCGGCATCTCTGAGAGGATTCTCCCCAGGGGTATGGTCGGCCTTTTCGATATCTACCTGCTCCACCTGTCGCTCGCGCTTGCGATAGAAGTCGGCCACACGCCGTTTGACAATGCGGTACAACCAGGTAGAGAAGGATGAACCGCCGCGGAAACTTCCAATGGAGCGCGCTACCGAGATGAAGATCTCCTGGGTGACATCTTCCACATCAGACTCTGGTACCAGGGCACAGACACGCCGATAGACTTTGGTGAGATAGTGATCGTAGATTTCACCAAAAGCAGCCTGATTGCCCTGCTGGGCAGCTTCAATGAGTTTTGCTTCGTGTTCCGGCGTCCACGTCATTTCAGAATTCCCTATATTTCATCAGCTTGACATTCCAATTCAACAAAAACCCTGGCGATTTCTTCTATATCTCCAGCCATTTTTCTCCCTTAGCGATCTTTGCGTCTTAGAGGTAAGTGATTTTATTCAAGGAGTTCATCATTTCAAGACACGAATCAAAGCCCATAGAGACGCACCAACTGTTATCACAGTCCATACTAGAGACAGCAAACCAAAGACAGCATAGATTTTATCATCTTGCTGGAAAGGTTCGTCTGAAAATAATTTCTTCCAAAGATCCTTGCGGACAAAATTCAAAGCTCGCTGTCTTAGCATGGGCATTTCAAGCCAATCCATCAAAATATAGTAGCCGTCCCAAAGTAGTAAGGGGTTCAAGTTAGCAATTGAAAGTAGAATGCATAAAAATGAAAATTGGAAGAGCCAGCCTGCTAATACAGGTGAGGGGATGACGATTATAAGCAAACTACTTAATGCCCCCAGGAAAAAACCTGAATAAGGGCCCGCCCAGGTCACCAGGATGCGCGGGCGGCGGGGCTCCATCCAGATATCACTGGTATCGACGAAGAAAGCTGGCATGCCCAGGTAGATCATAAATCCAGCCCGACGCACTTCACGGCCGTAGTGTTTGCAAGTAAAGGCATGCGCAGATTCATGCAGCAAGATAGCAAAGAACTGGGCGATATACAACCCCACCAATCCCGAAGCTAAACCTGCGCTTCCATCACCCAAAATGAAATGTGTCCCACGCAAGACGTGATATCCGAAAGCGGCCAACCCGCTCAGCGTGATCATCAGGATTAGGATCTGGGCTGGCTTTGTGAAGACCAAGAAGATCCCAGCTTTATACAACTTCGTGAGAGTGTTGTCGATGCTGCGAATAGAGAAGGTTTTTTGCAGGAAAGTTCGCACCAGCCAACGTCGCAGGCGCTGTACTCGGTTCTGACCCAGTGCCTGAGATGTATCTGTAAATAAATTGCTGCTTGATTCTGCTAAAAACCCCTTGGCATCCAATTGCCCCAAGAGTGACACCAGACCCTCAACGACCAGCGATTTGTAGCGGATAAAATAGGCCAACGCCATATCGCGGACGGAGTGCTGGCCGTCCATCAAATTCCACAGGAAAACTTGCTCTTCGCTCAGGCGTAAATAACTCCCCGCCCGCGTATTCTTGAGAATATAGTATTCTTCCCCATCCACGGTGTGCAGCTTCTTCAACGCCCAGCCCAACCGACAAGAAGGTTTGCGCTGCGTGTAATCTCCCGCCTGCTTTGTAGCTCCCCAAACTCCTGCACTAACCTCAGCCTCTAATACCAGAGTTTCATCTCCCACCTGTGCCCAAATATTTAACGTGCGGGGTGCTTGTCCCCCTACGAGGATGCTTCGCGAGTGCGGGGTTCGAAGCATTTCATGCCACAAGTTATGACGCGGCCGGATGATCAGGGTTTCATCGTTTACTTCGTTCCAAATATCGCTAGCCCGTCGGCCACTAATCAGCAGCGTTTCTTTCTCTAAATCCCCCCACATGCCCCCCGGCCGTTCGCTCAGGTTCAGCCAAAGGTTGAAATCCCCGTTCGAAGGCGTCGCATTTGTTTCAACCTGCTGCCAAATACCGCCACTTGCGCTGCTCGTGCGCGAAGCCACAGACGCCCATATGCCCCTGTTCATGCCTGACTTTTCTCTATCTTGAAAATCAAGGGGTGTTCCCCAAAGAGGATCGTGTCACCATCTTCGAGTGCCAGTGGCTTAGTGATCGTTTGTCCGTTGACGACTGTCCCGTTGGCGCTGCCCGAATCAGTCAGGGTAAAGCTGGTACCTTGGCGGGTGATCTCTGCATGGGGACGAGAAACAGCCCGGTCACCCAGGCAAATATCCCAACCCTGATTGCGCCCAATGGTGTTTTTTTCTTTTTTCAGCTCAAAGCGCGTGCCATCATGAGTTTCAAGAAAAGCTAGAAGGTCAGATTCAGGGACGACGAGTGTGGAACCAGGCTCTTCTTCGGGAACTGCTGCCCAGGCAAAACGGAGCAAGACAGGTCCGATTTGGAGTTGAGCGCCATTTTCAAGCGGGCGCGTGTCTCCGATCAATTCTCCATTAATCATTGTGCCGTTGAAGCTGCCTAAGTCGGAAACCAGATATGCATCCCCATCAAAATGGATTTCGGTGTGCTGCCGAGAGACGCGTTCGTCGAGTAAAACTATGTCGCAATCACGCCCCCGCCCGATGATGGTCAGCTCTTTGTTTAGTGTGAGCTCGTGCTGTTGACCCTCGGGAAACTGCCAGGTGATGCGTGCTTCCGTCATCCGTCTTCGGTCCTCAGTCCAGATAAGGGGTTTCGAGAGGTTCGGGCTGCGGTTTGCAAACGCCACAATAAACCGTATCGGCAACCACCAGGGATTTGAGAACTTTTTTGCTCTCGCTGGGGTAAACGCTGACGATGTAATTCATTGTTTGGGCGTGACTCTTACAAACGGCGCGTCCGCAGAAGCGGCAGACGGCCTGAGCGGGTTGATCACAATGCCAACAGTTCATGGGGATTGCTCCTGGCGGGATTGGGACCCTAAAGGTTTCGAAGAATTCCATGATATAAGGAATTTGGAGAAAACCTTTAGGGTCTGGAAAGATTGTAGGGTCTCACTTCAGTATAGAGCAAGCTTGGCTTTTGGTCAAACAAAAAATAGGTATTGGAGGGGCTTTGCCTTCCCAATACCTATTTTTTGCATAATGTTGATGATTATCAGCGACAATTCGCCATTTCGAGATCCAGAAGATACTGCTTGCGCCATAGGCCGCCGCCGTATCCGGTCAGGCTGCCATCAGAGCCGATGACGCGGTGGCAGGGGATAATGATGGCAATGCGGTTGTCGCCGTTGGCACGTGCCACCGCTCGCCCAGCCTTGGGATTGCCGATGTGTTCGGCTTGTTCTTTATAGGATCGAGTTCCACCGTAAGGGATTTCTTGCAGCGCGTCCCAAACTTTTTGTTGGAATGCTGTCCCTGGAATAACGAGAGGGACAGAAAACTCTTTGAGACTAGCATTGAAGTAGGCTTCGATTTCTTTATTGAGGCGTTCGAAGTGCTCATTGTTTCCAGGGATGAATTCGGCTTTGAGCGACTTTTTCAAACGCTTGACCTGAGTTTCTATCATCCTGCGGTCGATGAATTCCAACAGGCAGATACCTTTGTCAGTAGCACCTGCCAGCATGGGCCCCAAAGGAGTTAGAATCCTTGTGGTGGTGACAATATTCTTTTGCGAGCTTTTGTTGGGTGAAAAGCCGGTGGTTTTCTTGAAGGAGTCGGTGAAGCCGCTCAGCGATTCGTAGCCGGTTTCAAAAGCGGTATCGATGACCTTCTCGCCATATCTGATGCGTCCGTGGGCATCAGATATTCTTAACATGCGCAGATAAGCCTGGAAGGTCATACCGTGATGTTTCTTGAACCAGCGGCGCACGCGTGCGGGGTCGATGCCGCGCTGGCGAAGATCGTAATCTTTGAGCCTGAGTTCCGGTTGAGCTTCGATTTCATGCATCAATGGTTTCAGCCATTGGGGATATTCGCCCTGCTGGCCTAATGGATGACAAATCTTGCAGGGACGATAGCCGTGCAGTAAAGCCTCATGCGTGGAAGGATAGAACTCTACGTTTTGTTTTTTAGGCTTGCGAGCAGTGCAGGTTGGGCGGCAGAATATGCCCGTAGTCTTTACACCGACAAAGAAAATGCCTTCATAAGTACTGTCTTTTTCTAGTAGGGCGGTATACATGGTATCAGTAGCAGGTAGAGATTGCATAATAAAACTCCTATTTCAATTCTATGCCCCTAACCCGGACGAGCCGGAACCAAAAAGGAGAAAAGGAAAGAGAGAAAGTCGCTCAATAAGACGGGTCAAAAAGCACCCTACACAAGTCAGTAACGAGATCAGCTAAGAGCTATCTCAGACTTAGGAAACGGGGAA
>JADHTJ010000149.1 GCA_016785015.1 Anaerolineales bacterium | reverse complement strand
ACAGCTAGGCAAAGAATACCTCCAATCGAAGTATCAGAAGAACGTGCTAAATTTACCAGTTTGGAGCAAAAAGTTGTCTTTCCAGAACCGCTTGGGCCTGAAACGAGAATCAAATCCCCTTGTTTCTTTTCATAAAAAAAACTCGCTGGGAGCGAGTCTGATGATGTGAGGCTTCTCTTCACAGACAAACTCTCCTTTTCAAGTCCATCCCAATATTGGGATTTCGGGAGGCTATCGCGTTTCCACGAAAACCCGGGCCCCTATAAGGGCCGCTCATAAAGCCGTAACCACTTAGATTTTAGGCTGTATGAATCGGAGGTATATTAATTATTAAAATATATCTTATATTATTGCACTTTTTAAAGCATCCTTCTCCAGGGTCATTCAACTCACCCAAAGGGGTGATTTAAGATTTCAAATATGCTGCTTGACGATTTACAATGTTTTTTTTAACTCATCTTGTACTTCCTTTAGCTCATCCAGCATATCAAGTTCTGACTTGAGCTCATCTGAAAAGGAGCTTAAATAGCTCTTTACATTACGCACAAACTTACCAAGCTCGCGAGCTGTGCGTGCTAAGCGTTCAGGCCCAAGAATGATTCCAGCTAAAATAAGAACAACTATTATTTCATTCGTGCCAATTCCGAAAATATCCATATCAACCTCTTCCTACGAATGCCGCAAGGGCAATGCTAATTAGGTACAGTCCCAATAAAGGCAACATCACAAGCCCCATATTTACAGGGTCGACAGTCGGTGTCACCGCAGCAGCGACCATCGCTATTCCAACAATCGCATATCGCCACCCCCGTAACAACTGCTTGGCAGTAACCATTTTTAGCTTAGCTAGAAGGGTTATGACAAGAGGCATCTCGAAACATACTCCGATCCAAAACATCATGCGCGTGATAAATTCAAAATAACTTGCTGGCCTCACCTGCGTCGTAATATCAAGGAATGTAGTTAGAAAAGGAATCGCAGCAGGAAACATAACGAACCAAGTAAAAGCCACACCTGAAGCAAACAATAGCGTTGCGCTCGGAACACCAAGTAACAACCAGATTTTTTCTCGACGCTGTAAGCCGGGTAACATGAAACGCATAATCTGATAAACAATAACTGGCATACCAAGAAGAAATCCACTTAGCATTGACACCTTCATAAAGATTGCAATGTTCTCAGTGATTTCAATAGAAATCAACGATTCGGACCCCCCGATTGGAATCGTGAGAAAATCTATAATCTGGCTAGCAAAGGCAAAACTAAGAGCCGTGGTAATGATTACAGCGAGAAAGGCCTTAAATATTCTTTGGCGAAATTCATTAAGATGATCCAGTAATGGCTGAGAGGATTCAAGTTGAACACTTGCTTTATTATGAGCACGTCCAAAGGCGCGAAAATAATCCTTCCATTTTCTTTTACCTTTACTTTTCTTTAGTTTAGGTCGAATTCGCTTTGAAATGAGATTACTCCTTGGCCTCTTTTTCTTCGTTTGATGGAACTATCTCATTATCACTTAACCCAGAACGAAAAGATTTAATCCCCTGCCCAAGCTCTCCGGCAATTTTGCTAATTCTGCCTACTCCGAAAATTAACAAGATAATAACGAGCAGAATAATAAGTTCTGTAGTACCTAACATAAGACACTCCTTTTATACATCTTTTGAAAGTTGAAAGGTTTTTGGATAAGCTATATCCACTTTCACTTCTCGAATCATCATTTCATTATTTCTATTCTCAAGCACACTATAGGAAATCCCTACTTCTTCGATATCAAACTTTGCCAAGGCGCGTACCTTGTTTATGTGGAATTCCATATAATTATGCTCTTCAACAATTTCATAATCCTTATAGCCCTTCTTTTCAAAGAACTCACTCACTCTTGCAATATCATCTCCAAAAACTTTAGCCGTTTTCAAAAAATAGTCACGCTGTGAATAATATGCTATCTCAGGAAGTGGTCGTACTGAATTCTGTTGGTATATTTGACCTGTTTGCTTATTTTCAACTGAACAGTAATGTACGCCAAGAGACAAATTAGAATCCGAAGCAAAAGCTAGCAGATCCAGACATACTAACTCACTACCAGCAACAGGTAGCCCGCCAGCATACCAATAATCATACAAGATGTGAAAAGGTTCGTTTTTGATTTTAAAACCTTTTTCATTAAATATTTCAGCGTTCGCGAGAGGATAGCATAACTCCAAAAGATTAATAGAGAACAGCTCCAATTCATCTAATTTAACAAGGATAGCTTTCATCTCTGTTAAAGTATCAGGGAGGACTGGCATTTCGACCATTACATAAGGGATATACTCTTTGGCTAACCTGATTTTTTTGAGCGTATGTTCTTGGTTTGCCTCAAGATCATGCATGCGTATGCTGAAGCGTATCTCCCGTAATTCAGCATCTTTTAAGTCCTGAAGGATTTGAGCATCAATGTGATCACCACTTGTGTAAAGACGAGTATATGCTTCTGGAATATTATCGGTGGCATACTGGAAGAAGTTAAGCGTCTCCTCTTTGTGCAATAGAGGTTCGCCACCCGTCAGCGCTAAATGGCGTACACGTTGTCGTTTTTCTTTAAGTTGCTTTAATTCTTGAACAATATCGCGCTTGTGGTTTTGATAATAATCATAATTTTCTTGATTGGGGTTGAAACAATAATAGCAATCCCGATGGCACTGGAGGGACACAAAAAATGTAGAGCTACCAACTCCTGTTTGGCAAGCAATACATGCAGGTGATATATCTCCATAGCAAAGGCTCTTATTATTATTTCGTAAAGTAACACCTCGTTTACGCAAGGCATCAATCTTTTCTTTTACTTGCGCTGAATAATCTTTTTTATCTATTTCTATACCCGTTTCAGCTACTTGCTGCATGAATTCTTTATAAATACTGACATAAATTCCTGCATAGTTTCGCAGCGATATATTTTTAATTTGAGATAAAGTTCTGTCATTTACATTAAGAAGCATTAGGTTTTTGCCTTCCCACCGGCGCGTCAGTTGGCCTTAGATTTGGAATTTTTGAACCAAAGGGGTTCTTTTTTCGGAATTCACATATGGCACACAATTTCTGCCCCGATTTAGGAGCAAATAAAACATTACACTTCGCACACTGTGTAATTTCGCTCTCAAATACTCTACGCGCGTCTACATGACTAAAAACCTGTGTGAATGTTAGCGCTTGGTTCATCTCAATCGCATTGGGCGCGCAAACATGTATACATAATTCACACCCAATACAAAATTGAGGGTTGAAAAGCAAAGCAAAACAAGTTTTATCCTCATCAACCTCATAGGTTAATGCATCTGTAGGGCATGCCCGAGCACACGCCATACAAGCATCACATTTTTCAGAGACAGAAAGTAGACTAAATTTACTCTTGTCCAGTGACGTATCCATAACGTCTTCAGAACTTGGAAAGCGTTGAATTGCATTAATAAGGCGCACTCTATCACGACCCAAAGAGTGTTTCTTCGAATGATGATTTGTATTCATCATTCGGGCCATTGCTATCTGACCTTGGCGAGCTGCCATGCGAAATAAATCCCTGCGTGAAAGTGGAGGGTTATCTGCACGCCACAAAAGTCGTTGAACTGAGCGATTATCAGGTTCCAGAACACAGACTAACATTTCACTCTTTCCCCAATGTGCTAGCAACTGATTCGCTTGGTCAACGTGGCTCTGAATTGTTTTCTGAAGAGATGCCCAAGGACAATTATCACAAGCGTCGAGCCGCAAGATAATCTTTTCAAGGCCTAAAGCCCCTAAGGCCAAATAAATTCCAACTCCTAAACCTGCTAAGCAGCCACTGATTTGTACTGCTGTGCTTTCAGACTGTATCCCAATATCCGAATCTTCGTGAAGGGCACATACCAGCTCAGTTGTTTTTGTTTCAAAGCGTGTCGCACAAGTTAATAATGACTTCACTGCATCATCGGCAGAATATGCCCCGGTAGGGCAAGCGGGTAAACAGGCAAAACAATTTTGGCAAGAATTTGCATCAAATATTGGTGGTTTACCCGGTTGGATCGCCTCAACAGGGCAAATCCCCAAGCAAGAATCGCAAGTAGAGAACTGATCAAGCGAATGTAAGCATTGATGCGAGTTCAGAACAATCTCTGATCGATCGATTGCAGCAAATCGCTCAGCAGCTGACAAAAAGCTCACTTGGCAAGAGTATCAGGAATCTGGATATCGTATTGCTCTGCTAAGGCAAGCAGCGCGCCACGCGTTAAGAATGCCAGGCCTTTGTAGAAATCTGTCCGAGCATGTTCACCTACCAAGTTGCACCACTGAGTACCCCACCTGAGTAAATGCTTGGAGATGAACTGGCGTTGAGCATCAAGAAGTTTCTCATATTTCTCTTCATCTTGATCTTCAAGTGCCTGAAGAGCCAATTTCGATAAATATGAGACGAATGTTAATTCCAGACCGATGTGGTCATCGGGTTCCTTGTGTAATTTTTCCGGTTCGACACCAAAGCGACGATACCACTCACGCACCTGAAGCGTTTGCTCCTGGAAGACCAAACGTTCTTCGCTAAAGTATACTGATTCCCATGGAGGGGCCAGTACTTCTCCTACACCAACAAATAGACTGGTGTAATCAGAGCGCCATTCGTCGAAGGATTCATCGCTAATACCAGCACTATTTTCCTGAGACCATTTTTGTAATAGGTCAAGTCCAAGCGCAGTTTCTCTCTGTTTTGCGCCAAAAGGTGCTTCGGAAAACACATCTTCATCTATCAAAGATTGCAGCCAGGCTTTGTCAAGCTGGTCATAAAGGATACGCCCCAGAAGCCCAAATAATAGTGCCTCACCTAATAAAATCGTGCCCCGTTCATCGTTCTTTTGGCTCTCTTTCATAAGTCTCCTCATTGTTGATTTTACAACGTCGTTTTAGTTTTAAGTATACTCCAACTAGAGGGAAAGCCACAATCGAGACAAGTATTAATCCATATAAAATAAAGGTAACGACTTGGGCTGTGCCTATTCCGATTAGTGCCACCCGATCACGTAGTTGAGCGTTTAGGGTTGACTCCCATGTTGGAGAAACTAGTATGGCCTCATTTTCATGAAGTGCAGAAAAAACTACCGGATCCAACAAAGCGGGAACTGGGAGTTCATCTTTGATGATTACAACCATCTGGCCATCCTGTATTTTGACTGTTTTTCCATGGCCAAGTTGATGTACAACCACTTCCCCTTCAAAGACATATAGCCAGGTTTGTCCAGAAAGTGGATCGTGTTCGAGTGCGAACCTGCCTGAACCAGGTGAGATCATTACGTCTTTCACCCAAATAATCAGCGGTTGTGAAATTTGTGAATGTCCCCAGATCCAACCCCGTTCCAGCATAATATCATCCCCATCAATATCGCCGACTGTCTCAGGTGGGATGACCACTTCTCCGTTACCCCAGGGCAGGGTGACTGTGTCGGGTCTGCGAATTAATTCAAATGTTAGGGCGTCGGGATCATCGGCAAAGTCAACGCGATGGACCTGACTATAGTACCCGGGAGCGTTGACTACAACGGCATCCGTGCGAGGTGCCAGGTCGAAAAAGGTAAATGTGCCATCAGGTTGAACACGAATCGACATTCCTGTTTTCTCAAGGGATAGCCAAGCAAAAGGTAGTGCCTTACCATCTTTCTCTTTTACACCCCCACGCCACGTTTGCCCCGATAGTGAGGAGAGACTCAGGAGAATCGTTTTATCCAATGACGTTGTCAAATCAACGGTTTTGGACCGAGTAACATATCCCTGTGAAATAAGGGATTCGGGATCTGCTGTGAATAGATACTGGCTTAACGGTAAGTTATCTATGTGAAAAGACCCTTGCTTAGTTGAGGAAACTTTCCGCGCTGCACCATCAGGTAAATGGATAATCCATATTTCTGGTGGTGTTGGGGGCATATCTTCCAGACTTAAAAACCTACCTGTGACCCGCCCATTCCTAGCATGCACCTTTAACGTAATCGGCAAGACTGATTTTGCCCCAGGAGGAAAAATAACTTCAATAGGGGCAATGCTTTCGTAGAGAACGCCATCTACGATTGTTGGCTCAACACAGAAGATATAGCGCGTCGGCGCTAAGGCGAGGGTCTCTACTCTGACGTTGGCATAGCCACTCATGTTCGTAATGCTGTTGGTATATCGAGTTCGCCATAAATATAATCGGGTTGAAGCTTGGATCGGGATGTTTGCCAGTGCCCACCCGGTATCATTTTCTATGATAACCTGGACAGGTACAGAAGCGTAACCAGAAAGGTCGATGGCTATGTTGCGCTGAATGCTTGCCTGATGACCATCTGGATCCGTTGCTACTAACTCCAGAATGAAATGACCTGCTGGAAGCTTGAAGTCGGTCGGAAAATGGCACTCTGAGTTGCAGGTACGATTATCGAGAGGAAAATCATCAGCGTCCGAGTCAGGATTTACTGTTGCTTCTATCTGGAAGATACCCGTTTCATTAGGGTTTGTGTTTTTTACTTCGAGTAATAGTCCTTCCCGCAAGATTCTTACCTCGATGTCAATTTCTTGCGGTTGGAAGGTGCTGCTTTCTATCCATCCCCGTATAGGGACACTGTACAGGAGTGAACGGGGACTAGCATATAGAGTCTCACCCTCATTAGGAAAGATTAACCCAATAAACAAATCATTTGTTTGGGCATGTGCGACATTATAAGAGATTATGCCCAAGAAACAAAACAGCAATAGGATCCGCGCGCAACATAAACGCAATTTACTCATGGTTGTGTCCGAGTAACTATTTCTGATATTTCCCAGGGATTATCGGCAAAATGGCAGCGTTTGCAATCTATCTGTCGCTGCAAATCATGCGATGTATAGGGAGCTTCATTTGGTCTACCTAAGCTTTCGATGATGGTTGTTCGAAACGCCATCCACTGATCTTGATCATCAATGGGTTTCGCTGCTAGCCCCGCGGCATCATGGCAAGCGACGCAGTGTATTTCCTTGTGGTAGATCGTATGACCATCTGTTGCGATTTCAGGATTTTCTGGAGGCAGAGTAAGAGCCTGATGGCAGCCCAGGCAGTCGTCCACACTTTCTTGCGCGATCTGCATATCATGGAGGTTCATTCCTTTAGGATGGCACTCAAGGCATATTTGATTTTCAGATACGCCGATGTGTAAAGGACTATAAGTTGTCATTATTGAGCTGATATCACTATGACAATCAGAAGATCCACAGCTTGCATATGTTGTATGTGGATTATGACAGTCAGTACAGGTGTACCCAGGGTGAGTGGTACCATCTAAAATTACTTTGTGCCTAAGGTCTATTGTATCTTGGTGACATTTTTCGCACAACGCAGTTGAGGAAACGACAGTTTCGTTATAACCGGTAACACTATTAAGCCAGGAAATCCCTGGGGCAACCACGCCATTTTCTACAAGGTGGCAGGTTGCACAGTCGGTGCCGATCCACTCGGTTTCAGGGATAAGTGGATTCCCTTCCGCAAAACGAGGAGAGTCCTCATGCGGAAACTTACACGAAACACAGTTGGGTGGAGAGTCAATCGTGGCAGAGGGGTCCCAATTAGCCGGTGAGTGGCAGCGCGCACAGTATGTGTTCGGTCCTTTTCCTAGGTTATATTCGGATCCGTGTGGTCCAGAAACCCACGCATTCCAAATAACCGGTTGCTGTTCCGCGATTGTAAGTGCAGGAGTAGGGGGGGGGGACGTAGGTGTCGGAGTCACCTCTAACGAAATAGCTTGGCATGCGCTGCAAAGCATGGCGACACTTAGAAGAGCAAAGATCGATAAAATAAGAACATACGATTTTGAAGTGTTAAAATGGGGAAGATTAATCATATTTTAGGGGACCATTGATGTGGGGATTGGGGTAAGGGTTGGCGTAGGGGTTGGTGTAGGGTTTGGATCAGGATTGCGTTCAAAATAAGTGCACCAGAAAAAAACTTCGCCATTTGGATGACAGTCTACACAACTCACGGTTTGAGCTACAATAGGCTGCTCTCCACCAGGTGGGTGATGACAGCGCAGGCAGTCGACTTGTTTGGATAAGTTATGAGATGGCCAGGATGTCAGCGTATGAGCAAACTTGCGTGGGATATATTCACCATTGTGTTTCGAAGTAAGTTCATCTTCGAGCCAAATACTTAATCCGCCCTGGTCGTGGCACCCCGTGCAGTTGACACTAGGATGCCGCTCGTGTTCGTCCGCTCCTGAAGCTTCTAAGGGATCATGGCAGTCTGTGCAAGTCGACGGCGCTCCATGTACTCCATGACAATCCGTGCAGTTCCACTGATTATGAGCGGGTGAGTTTTGTTGTTCTTCTACGACATCAAAACCGTGTTGACCTTCGTGACATTTGCCGCATAACTCTCCCACACTCTCGACCGGCTCATAGCTCTGAGCAGCTTGGTCCCAGAATGAAATTCCAGTCCAAAACGAATCCCCCATTGGCTGGTGGCAAATATCACACCCGATATTCTTCCATTCACTTTGAGCGACTGCCTCACCACTAACAAGTACTGGTCTTGGTGCTCCTGGGATGCGCTTACAGGCTGCGCAATCGTGCGCTTCATCGAGCGCTGGATTGGCCGGATCCCAGTTCCTGGGTGACTTACAACTGGCGCAGGTTGTGTTCGCTCCTAAGCCAAAATCATAAGTATCCGCATGTTGTGAATTAGACCACTCATTATGCGCTGCGTCTAACTCAGCTTTTGTTGCCACATGCGGCTCTGGTGTCGACTGTTGCATTGGAGTTGGCTCCATTTGCGCCCCTGGAGCAGCTACTACAGAACTAGCAAGTAAAAATAGTCCTAGTATTATGATGCCAAAAACAAAAATTGCGGCTGAACTGTCTCTATTCATACTTAGTTCCTGTCGGGGAGGAGAATATTACCCCTCCTCCCCGGTTCTTCTTTGTTCGTCAGCCAAGGATTCGACTCACATATTTACATTAAGCCGACCCCACGCTGCGTGGCGTAGAACAGGAAACGGCCCATCACTTCCGCGATTAAGACCAGGGCAAATGCTCCATAAGCCATATAGCCCATCATTTTTTCTTGTCCAGGGTTAGTCGCGTTTTGGTACAGGAACACTCCAAACACGCCTGCTCCTATGAATGCCAGCACAAGTCGTAAGGTGAACACTAGGCTATACGGGTCCACCATCATCTTGGCACTCGCCATTGCTGCAGCCGACCCGGTTGCTACCAGATATGCTACATAGATTGGGATCACCACAAGCTCAATCCCAACTAAAACGACCGCTGCCACTGCAATCCAACGCGTAACATAGCGCAGCAACTCACACTGTACATCTGCGCAGTCCGGATTCTTTTTCTGCACGTAGGCATAGTTCGCTACCAGTGCTACTCCGATTGCTAATGATCCCAACAACAGCGTGGTCACGAAGAATGTGATTGGGGTTGCAAAGTTATTCCACGCTGGTTGCGTCGGCAGCATATAGATCTGTGTCATGCTGTACACCAAAGCAATGCCAACGACTGCCGTTATCCAGGCAATTACTCTTCGCGAAGCAAAAGAACCTAATTTGAACCACTGCATAGCTGAGAATACTATTCCCAGCACCGCGAATACCACGCCAATTAGAATTTCCCGACTCAGCCATGATGTGGCAAAGTTGGTTACTGCACTCGGCGCGTTTGCCACGCTGCCCAAGTGAAACAGCGAAGCCAGCATGCCCAATCCAAGCGTAATGATGATGGCGACCAATACTCGATCGCTCAATCGGTCGGCTTCCTCCATGCCTGCTTTGCGCGTTGCTGCAAAGTGCACCACCCCTAAAATTAGGAAGGCGCCAACTGACATCTGCGCCAAAATTGAATACGCGATCAATGCCCATTCTCGCAATTCCATCTTATACCTCCTCAGCAAATGGATCGTTTATTCTGCCTGCCCCCTGGCCACTCGGTGACGAGTGCCGGTGAGGCTTGACCACAAGGGCTGGCTTGGTGATATTAGCCAAGGGAAGCGGTTCAATGGCATCTATTGAGCCGTGTTCTTGGCGCAATTCGTCAAGATCGCCCACTTCAAGGGCACGCATAACACAGGCGTCTACGCAAGCTGGGTTAAGCCCCTGGGCTTGAAGATCAACGCAGAAATCGCACTTGGTCATCTGACCCGTGCCTTCATTAAACTGCGGTGCACCATACGGGCATGCCCATTCGCAATAACGGCATCCGATGCACAAGTCGGTGTTAATCAAAACGGTACCGTCAGCCTGCTTTGTAATCGCACTCGCCGGGCATACATCAGCACATAACGGATTCTCGCAATGCATGCAGGCAACCGAGACAGCATAGGAATAGACGTTGTTTGGAATGGGATACCGGGGATCTAGCGGATCCGGCACCCAACCTCCACCGCCATACTGAATCACTTTTCGCCAATTGACTCCAACAGCAAGGTCGCTCCTGTCTTTACAAGCGGCCATGCAGGCCTTGCAGCCACTGCAGGCACTCGCGTCGAAGTAGAAGGCCAGTTGGTTACTCATTTCTACGCCTCCTCAATGATAATTCTCTGGGCCCAAGTATGATCGGGCTCCAGGTTAATTGGTCCGGTGTACTTTTCCACCTGGGCATTGCAGCTGTTGAACCCCAGGTTTCCCTGATCGGTGTAGATACCACCATTCAGGATGTTGGTGCAGCCAGCCTTATCGATGCCAGATTTTTCATCCATTTCTACCCAGGCACCCTGGCCTAAAGTCACGACACCAGGCATCATCCTTTCGGTGATGTGAACCCTGCGCAATACCTTGCCATGGCGGCTGCTGATTAATACTTGATCCCCTTGCTTGAGTCCACGGGATTCTGCATCGGAAGGGCTCATGGTGAACTCTTGCGGGAAGAATTCGCGGAGCCAGGGGACATTGTCAAAGATTGAGTGACTTCGCCGTTGGTAGTGAATCGTGTAAAGTTGTAGCGGATAGTCGCCCTTGATTTTGTTTTCAAAATCTCCAAAGGTATCTTCATAGCCCTCGGTGACCTTGTCATAGGTTGGAAGAGGATGTTTCACGGAAAAGCCGTATCCCGTGACCTTGTCCGCATAAGGCTGGCTGTAGATCTCAATCTTGCCGCTTTCAGTACCTCGCGGGAAAGCCTCAGGGTCATTGCGGAAATCCTCGAACTCGGTGAACCCAAATTTGTCATTG
>JADHTJ010000148.1 GCA_016785015.1 Anaerolineales bacterium | reverse complement strand
CAACGCGCTGTTCCAAATTTCCCTGGTGATTGCCATCACGCAAGTTGTGCGCGGCGTGCTGCAATTTGGGCGCAACTTTGGGGCCGAATTGATTGCCCAAAATGTAGAACGTAATATTCGTGACGAACTCTATGTCAGCCTGCTGGGCAAGAGCATGACATTCCACAATTTGCAGCCAGTTGGGGACACGATGGCCCGAGCCACCAATGACGTGCGTGAGATCAATTTCATGTTTAGCCCCGGGATCAATCTGGTCGTCGGGTCAGCCAATTTCATGATTATGCCCCTGATCTTTGCCCCGCAATACCACCCGGCACTGATTGCGGCGCCGTTATTTTTCACCATTACATACGTTATAGCATTGTGGCAGTATCTGCACGAGTTATCGCCGATCAGCGATGGTGTTAGGAGTGCTTTTGGTAGTTTGAATACACGCCTGGCCGAAGCCCTTGATGGCATCGAGACTGTAAAAGGTATGTCGCAGGAGCAACAGGAAATTGAACTCTTTCAAGGAAACGCACGCAGTTTTCGTGATTACTTCGTCAAACAAGGCGATGTAGAAGCCCGCTTCGTTCCCTTCCTGTTGATGGGTATTGCTCAGGCGGGCGGACTCTTCCATTCCATCTGGCTCTATCAACAAGGATTGATCAATCTTGGGGATATTGCTGCTTATTTTGGGCTGTTATTGTTATTGGGGTTTCCCACTTTTGTCTCTTTGTTCGCCTATTCTCAAGTGTCAATGGGCATAGCGGGTGCACGCCGTATCTTAGAGCTGATTAACCGAGAAACTGATCTGGATCAAAACCTTGAAGGAACATCGGACACCATTCAGGGTCAGGTCGAATTTAAAGATGTCTCCTTTGCCTACGAAACAGGTGAGACAGCCATTGGCGGAATCAGCATCACTGCAAAACCTGGGCAAACCATCGCTCTTGTCGGACAGACAGGTTCTGGCAAAACAACCCTGGCCAAGATGATCAACCGCACCTACGATGTTAGTCAGGGGCAGGTTTTGGTAGATGGCGTCGATGTGCGTGATTGGAACTTGGAAGATCTGCGCCAGAAGATATCGATTATCGAACAAGATATTTTCTTGTTCTCACGAACGATTGCAGAGAATATTGCCTTTGGCAAACCTGATGCAGCAAGTGTTGAAATCAGAGACGCGGCAAAAGCTGCCCAGGCGCATGAATTTATCACCACCTTCAAAGATGGCTATGAAACTGTCATCGGGGAGCGTGGGGTTACCCTCTCAGGCGGGCAGCGGCAGCGCCTGGCCTTGGCCAGAGCCTTTCTTACCGACCCGCGCATTCTTGTACTCGATGATTCTACGAGCGCCATAGACAGCGCAACGGAAGATATGATCCAACGTGCCATTTATGCCGCAGCCAAAGGCCGCACAACATTTATCATTACGCATCGTTTATCGCAGATCCGTTGGGCGGATTTGATTGTCGTACTTCGCCAGGGGCGCATCGCTGCCATCGGGAGTCACGAAGAACTGCTGGCTTCATCGGAAGCATACCGCCAGATTTTTTCTGAAAATGAACTTTAATGAGTGGCAATAGATTGACCATTATTGCCTACAATTACCTGCCTCTAACCTTTAATTTCCTATGGGATTCTTTTCTGGATTAGCCACCGAAGCATACGACCGACATTATTCCGACCGCGAACTCACCTTGCGGATTTGGACATATTTCCTACCCTACAAAGGGCGCTTATTCTGGGTGATCTTCCTGCTATTGAATATTGCTGCCTCTGCCGCTGCAGTGCCGATAATGGTTTCTCGCGGCGTTGATATCCTGGCCGAATCGCCCAACGATAGCTGGTTAATTTTCTTGTCTATTGCGGTTTTGGTGGCAGGTATTTTTACCTGGGCTACCAATTGGGTGCGCCGACGTTTACTGGCTCGGATTGTTGGTGATGTGGTTTATGACATTCGCAGTGACGCCTTTGCTGCTTCGGCAGGTCATGATCTCTCATTCTATGATGAATTCTCTTCGGGAAAAATCGTCTCGCGCATAACTTCAGACACACGCGAATTTGGCCAGCTCGTCACGTTGATCACCGACTTGGTTTCCCAATTTGGGCAGGCGCTCATTTTGGGTGGGGTGTTGATCAGCATATCCTGGCAGCTATCGCTCTACGTATTTGGCTTTTTGCCGATATTATTTTTTGCGTCAAAAGGATTCCGAGCATTAGCCCGTACCGTCACGCGCAAGGGGATGCGCGCCATGGCCAATGTCAACGCCGCCATAAAGGAAACTGTCAGCGGCATTGCGGTTGCCAAGAACTTCCGTCAGGAAGGCACCATTTTCAATGATTTTGATGATGCCAATCAAACGTCCTTTAAAGTCAATGTGCAGCGCGGGATGATCCTTTCATTGGTATTTCCGTCTCTAAATGCCTTGGGCGGAATTGCTACAGCGGTATTAGTTTATGCCGGCGGACTTAACGCAACTCAGGGTGGTGTGACCGTTGGTGCCTGGTTCTTATTCCTGATGGGTTTAGATCGCTTCTTTTTTCCTGTTCTGAACCTTTCCGCATTTTGGGCTCAGGTGCAATCGGGTCTTTCGGCAGCAGAGCGTGCCTTTGCACTTATTGATGCTGAGTCTGCGGTTGTGCAGGTTGCTGATAATTATGTGCCGCAATTGAAGGGCGACATACGCTTCGAAAATGTCTGCTTCCGTTACACTGAACAAGAGCAAGTTTTAGACGATTTTAACTTACAAATTAATCCTGGTGAGAGTGTGGCTTTGGTTGGGCACACTGGGGCTGGAAAATCTTCAATTGCAAAACTGATTGCCCGATTCTATGAATTTGACGAGGGGAGCATCTTTATTGATGGGCAGGATATCCGCTCATTTGATCTGCACCAGTATCGCAACCAGTTGGGAATCGTTTCTCAAATCCCATTCTTGTTCTCTGGCACTGTAGCCGAGAATATTTGTTATGCCTGCGCCAATGTGAATTCTTCAGATATGGAACATACGGCAAGGCAAATTGGCGATGGCGCATGGTTAGATTCGCTGTCCAATGGATTATATTCGCAAGTCGGGGAGCGTGGTGGACGCCTCTCTATGGGGCAGCGGCAACTCGTTTCTTTGTTACGCGTGCTCCTGCACCACCCAGCAATTTTTATTCTCGATGAGGCTACTGCT
This sequence comes from Anaerolineales bacterium, assembly GCA_016785015.1. Classification (GTDB taxonomy): domain Bacteria; phylum Chloroflexota; class Anaerolineae; order Anaerolineales; family UBA11858; genus NIOZ-UU35. The sequence goes on along the minus strand of JADHTJ010000148.1, from coordinate 8,134 downwards.
AGTATTGACCCCTTTACAGAATGGCAAATTCAACAAGCCCTGCACTTAATTCTCAAGAACAGCACCAGTATTCTCATTGCACACCGACTATCTACTGTTAAAGCAGCTGATCGCATTCTGGTGCTTGAAGATGGGCGCATCATTGAAGAAGGCGATCACGATATGTTGATGGAGGCAGGCGGACACTATGCCAATCTGTACAACACTTATTTCCGACACCAGAGTCTGGCTTATGTCGAGCAGTCACGTGAAGTATTCGCTTCATCGACTGATTGATCAGATGATAGAAATTTCTTCCTGCTGAACATTCGCAAGAGCCATTGACGCCCCTCGAAAGCGCTCATACAATTTAGTTATGACCTCGATCTCTCCTTTTCAGCCCCCCGACAGTGAAAATAGACGAACACGCATCGTTCAAATTGTTATTGCGTTGTACCAACTTGTGGCGCTCCTTGCCTTGGGCTTGATGATCCTTTTCGCTTTCCAGTGGAATCGCACTCCCTTTATTGGCGCATTCATTGAGCATAGCCTGTTATTTAATGCCATCGAACCGATTAGCAATGAAACTTGGGTAGCCCGAGATGCGGGTTTTGACTTTGGAGATCAGGTTAAGACATTACAGGGAGAATCTATTGAGAGTGTCGATGATTTTGTCGGGGTGCTGCGATCTCACAAAGTTGGAGATCAAGTTGAAATCACGGCAATCACCCCCGAGGGAGAAGAAAAATCTTCCATCATTGCTTTGCAAAAATTCCCCACTCTGGATCTGATCGCTTTTATGGTAATCCCTTGGGTAATTGGTGTGGTTTATCTGGGTAGCGGCCTTTGGGTGTTCAGCTTGCGCCATGGTGATGCATCCGGACGAATCTTTGCCTTGTTTTGTGCTTCTGTAGCCATCGCCAGCGCCACCCTTTTTGATGTCAACACAACCAATAATTTGACCCATTTGTGGACGATCAATCTTGGCATTGCTGCTGGATCGATTTTCAACCTGGCGTTCATTTTTCCGCAAGAGTCTGTTCGCATCAAGCGCTGGAGATACTCTTATTGGATTGGCTATATCCTCGCATTTGCTCTATTGGTTTTTACACTACCAACATTGTTTGATGTGGCTCGCCCTCAGGTATATATACCATTATGGCGTTTGCAATATATTTTATTAGGAGGTTGCGCGGTTTTCTTTTTGGGCGTAACTGCATATCGAAGGCTCACTGCCAAGTCTCCACTTGTGCAGCAGCAAGGACGAATAGTTCTGATTGGGGCTTTCCTGGCATTTTCACCAATAACTGTATGGTTCTTTGTTACGGCAAACCGCCCGGAAATCTCATTTTCCCCATACTTTTTGTTGCCATTGGCGATCTTCCCTTTAGCAGTTGCATATGCGATCTTGCGGTATCGACTGTTAAATACCGACTATATGCTCAGCAGGATTGTGATATACGCTCTGCTAATGGTCATTACCGTCGGTGGTTATGGATTGATTGTCAGCGGATTGAGTTTGATTTTTACCGATACTCTTGAGCCGAACAACCCCATTGTAGTGGGGGTGCTGGTATTCTTTTTGGCGATTTTCCTCAATCCTTTGAGAATGTATTTGCAGTGGTTGGTAGATAATGTTTTCTTACGTGGTCAAAAGGCGTACCAGGAACGATTGCAGAGGTTTGGCCAAGATCTCAACCCAGCGTTGGAGATTGAAGAAATTGGAAACCTATTACGAAAATTTGTTCAAGAAACTTTAGCCCCAGGCCAGATACATATTTTCTTACCCGATGCGTTGAGCGAATATTATGTGGCCAGTGTTGATGAAGATGGAAAAACAACTACGGATCTAAGATTTGCAACGAGCAGCGCTCTCCCCGCGGTGCTTGATAGCAGCAATACATTCCTCTTTATTGGCAGCGGAATGGAATTTCCATCGGCTTTGCAGCCAGAGCAGGCGCGCATTGCATTGCTAGGTGCGCAAGTATTTATCCCGCTGGCGGGCAGAGAGGCCCAATTGATCGGCTTCATGGCGCTTTCTCCACGGCGTTCGGGTGAGCCTTATACCACAATGGATCTGGATTTTCTGACGTCATTGACTGATCAGGCAACTATCACGGTCGAGCGCGCCCAAGTAATTTCCGTTTTGGAGCGCAGAGTCAACGAAATGAATGTTCTGATGCGCGTGGCTGAAGGGATAAATATCACCCCGCAGTTTGATGATATTTTGGAACTGATTTATGCCCAAACCAATCGCTTGATCCCCATCCGTGATTTTTGGATTTTATTGCACGATGCCAATAGCGATATTTATCTGTATGCGTTTTATTTGAAAGATGATGTCCGCTTATTGGAATTTGAGAACCGAACGTTTGATATTGGTGGCAGTCTCAGCCGGGAAGTGGTGCGTACCCAGAGAGCGATTGTTACAGATGATTTTGAACGAGAAAACCGACTGAGTGGTTTTGCATCCCAGGTTGAAGGGTTGTTTGCCTGGATGGGAGTGCCATTAAATGCAGGTGCTGAAACAATCGGCAGCATCAGTCTGGCCAGCCGTGACCCTACTGTTGTTTATTCGGATGAGCAAGTTAATATGCTGCAGGCTATCGCCGATCAAGCAGCAGGCGCAATAGTCAAAACTCGCTTACTGGACGAAACGGAGCGCCGTGCTCGCCAGTTGAGTCTGCTCAATGATATTGGTCGCAATCTTACGTCGACGTTGGATTTGACCAGCCTGCTAAACCAAATTTTGGAGAACGCAATCGATATTATTGGCTGCGAGGCGGGCACACTCTTTTTGATTGACGATGACACTGATGAGTTGATTTTTGAAGTAGTTGTTGGTCCTGTTGCGGATGAACTAGTTGGTCAGCGATTGGCTCCTGGGACAGGGCATGTGGGTAGAGCAGTATTGACTCACAACCCTGCAATTGTAAATGAAGTCAATCGCACCGAGGAGTGGGCAAGGGTCCCTGATGAAAAAACGGGCTTCCAAACGCGAGATTTGTTGTTGGTTCCCATGGTGGTGAAAGAACGCGTCCTGGGCGTGATTGAAGTGATCAATCGTCGCGATGGGATGGTATTTACGATTGACGATCAGGAATTGCTTACAGCATATACCAGCCAGGCTGCAATTGCCCTCGAGAACGCGCGACTATACACACTAACCGATCAACAGTTGGCTGCCCGTGTAGAAGAGCTATCCGCCATGCAGCGCATCGACCGTGAGTTGAATGCCAGTCTGGATATTCAGCGTGCTATGCGCATTACGTTGGAATGGGCTATGCGCCAATCCGGTGCAGATGCCGGGTTGGTCGGCTCGGTCGAGGAAGATGGACTCCTGATCATGGCTGATCAGGGATATGAGCACGAACTGGAAGCATTTCGGAAGACGACACTGCCTTTCGATATGTTTTCCTCACTGCGCAGCGCGATCGGTGATGCGGATACCCAAATCATCAACCGCTCAGAATTGCAGACCACCAATAATTCTAGTGGTCTTCTGGAAGAAATGCGCTCTCAAATGGTCTACCCCATAAGACGGGAAGATCAAGTCATTGGCGTGCTCTTGCTCGAAAGTATACAGGATGAAGCCTGGGCACCTAATATGCAGGAATTCCTCTCTCGTCTGAGCGATCACGCCGCGATTGCTATCGCGAATGCACAGCTCTTTGGGCAGGTTCAGGCTGCCGATGTCGCCAAGAGCGATTTCATTTCCTTTGTAGCACATGAGCTAAAGACCCCCATGACTTCCATTCGTGGTTACGCCGATTTATTGATGGGCGGTGCCATGGGTGAGATCAATGAAGGGCAAGAAAATTTCTTACAGACCATCCTCAGCAATGTCACTCGAATGGCCACTTTGGTCACGGACCTCAATGATATTTCTCGTATCGAAGCGGGACGTCTGCGTTTGGAATTCGAACCTGTGGATGTCGCCGGGATTGTCAATGAAGTAGCACGCGCTCAGATTCACAGCATTGATGCTAAAGAGCAAACCTTGGAGATAGAGATCCCCGAAAATTTGCAACCAGTTTGGGGTGATCGCATACGTTTGATTCAGATCCTGGTCAATTTAGTCAGCAATGCCAATAAATATTCACAAGAAGGTGGGAAAATCCTGGTTTCGGCAGAGCAGGCCAAAAATCAATGGGACCCTGATGGTGCTGATGAAGTAGTGCGTATCAGCATCAAAGATGATGGCATCGGCATGGCAGAGGAAGATCAGGCGCAGATCTTCTCAAAATTTTTCCGCTCAGACGATCCCAAGGCGCGGGAGTCATCTGGCTCTGGTTTGGGGTTGAATATCACCAAGAATCTAATTGAACTGCAAGGCGGAATGATCTGGTTCGATAGCGAGTATGGGCATGGAACAACTTTTAGTATTACTGTTCCTGTAGCTCAAGTTTGATCTCAATTAAATTTTTTGGTAAGAATGCCAGAAGACACTCTTCTGGCATTTGATCTTAAAGAATAGTATATTTGGGTGATATTTGGTGTGAACCGATATCCGTGAGAATAGTACTGATACCAGAGTACTTTATGGTTTCTAAGAGCCGTTTTTGGATAATTATATTTTTTGGTTTGGGTGTAGGAATTCTGGTCATATTGACATCCAGTTTGACAGGCATCGAATTTATGCCTGGACAGCCGTTCTTCCTATCTGCTGAAGAGCAAAACGCTCCTCTTGAAGATCTCAACTTTAAAACATGGAACTTAGTTGGTTTGTGGAATACCTTTGGGCTGATTCTGCTTTGGGTGATTTTCCCTCTCTCGATCATCTATTTCATTGTTTCTCCGGATGTGCGCAAAGCCGTTATTCGACGAGCTTTAACCTTAGGCCTGACTGCCTATGCCTTCTTCTTATTATTGCGGCAATGTGATGGATTTAACCCAGCGGACATGCTCAATAGCTCAATAGCTGAAGGGGCTATAGATGCTGAGAACGCCATTAGCGCCAATTTTTCTCCAGAAGTTGTCCCCTGGTTCGAGTGGATTGGTTACATTCTTTTCTTTGGGGCGATTGTCTATGCAGTCTGGTTTGGTGTTCGTTGGTGGTCAAAACGAATTTCACCACTGGAAGAAATAACTGCTGAAGCGAATAAAATTCTGGACGATCTTCATGGTGGCGCTGATCTGAAAGATACGGTGTTGCGCTGTTATGCAGAAATGAGCCGCGTTTTACAACAAAGAAAGGGTATTCGTCGCTCCCAGGCGATGACACCCCGCGAATTCGAAATTGAACTTGTGGGATATAGCCTGCCAAGAGATGATGTACAACAGTTGACGCGTCTTTTTGAGATAGCTCGCTACGGTGATGCGACGCTTGGCGAGCAAGAATATGCTCAGGCACTGGCATGCCTTGAAGCGATAATTGAAGCCAGTGATGGAAAAAGATGAAAAATCGCCTTCTGATTTCTTTTGGGATTAGTTTTGTTCTTGCTCTACTTATGATCAATGTTTGGGGTGATTTAGTGCGTGAGCTGATTTTGCTGCCAATATCCTATCTGATTTGGATTGGCGGACTGCTCTATCGTAGTTTTGATCAACGCGCGCTATGGACGTCACTGATCATCATTATCATGCTTATTTCGTGGGCTAGTTTGAAGTTGAAGCGAAGTGCTGATAAACCTGAAAACGAAAATCTCGATCTCTTTCTCAATCGTATTGAAATATGGAGCAAACGCCTAAAAGATGTTCATCGTGGTACCTATATGCAGTGGCGTCTGGCGCAGCATCTGAGTGGTTTGGTTTTAGACTCTCTCGCCTACCGAGCAGGATTGACCAGAGAGCAAATCGACCAGAAAATTCTATCTGGAACGCTAAATATACCGGATGATATTCAGGCATATTTGCTCGCAGCGCGTGGCTTTGAAGTGGCAGACTCAATGTCTGGGAGGAAATTCTTTTCGTCCGTACCACGCCCCTTAGATTTACCCCCGGAACGGATCGCTGAATTTATAGAAAATTATTTGGCAGTGGGTGAATGAAAGTGACCTGCATCCACGCACACTAATCTAGTTGGAGGTTTCTTGTGACGACGACAATTGCTGATGTCTCTACTGCCAGCAACAAGATTATTTCTGAAATTGAAAACGCTATCGTTGGCAAACGAGCACTTTTGGAACGCATCGTTGCCGCGATCCTGGCTGGTGGCCACGTTTTACTAGAAGATTACCCTGGCTTGGCAAAGACATTGATTGCCAATAGTTTTGCAGATGTTCTGGGTTTGGAATTCAAACGTATTCAATTCACCCCCGATCTTCTTCCCAGTGACATCACGGGGAGTTATATATTCGATCGAGAAAAAGGTGAATTTGTGCTGCGAAAAGGGCCAATTTTTGCCAATATCATTTTAGCTGATGAGATCAATCGCGCCTCCCCTAAGACTCAATCGGCGCTATTGGAAGCAATGCAAGAATACCAGGTCACTTTGGATGGTGAGACGATGCCGCTGCCTCAACCTTTTCTGGTAATTGCCACACAAAACCCCATCGAATACGAAGGTACCTTCCCATTGCCTGAAGCACAGCTTGACCGCTTCCTGATGAAACTATCTGTCGGTTATCCATCCTTGGATGATGAACAGGAGATTCTTAGACGCCGGCGTCAGCGACGAATGGACAAAATTGATCTCAAGCGAGTCACCAGTGCTGAAGAGTTGATCGCAATGCGCCAGATATTAGAGGATATCCATGTCGATGGTGATATCGAAAAATATATCGCCGAGATCGTGCATCACACTCGCAGAGATCAGCGTACGGTTGTAGGTGCCAGCCCGCGCGGCTCGTTGGCTTTACTCAAATTGGCACGTGCCAAGGCGGCTTTAGAAGGACGCTCGTATGTGCTGCCTGATGACGTCAAAATTTTTATCAAACCTGGCTTGGCTCATCGCCTGATCTTGAAACCTGATCTGTGGATGAATAAGATGGCTGCAATTGAAGTTTTGGATGTTATTTCCAACATGGTGCCTGTGCCTGTGATCGAAGGGGTTTAATACGTGTGAGCCGCATCCTGTTCCTTAGCATTATCATCTATACACTGATCATCCTGGCGCTTGCATCCGTCAATGGGATCTTGCTGGGTTTAGTATTGCCAGTTCTGCTATATTTGGGTGCTGGCCTGGCATTTGGGTCTGAAGAAGTGAAGTTATCGATTGAGAGAGAAATCGGCCAGGATCGAGCACTACCAGGTGTACCCGTTGACATTATTGTTCGCATTACAAACTTGGGCAACCGATTAGAAAGCCTGTTGCTTTTTGATCAGCCACCCAATGGCTTAGTGTTGGTCGATGGCGAAACCAGCTTAATGACTTCGCTGGGAGCAGGGGAATCGGCAGAATTAGTTTATACAATTCAGGCAAAACGAGGATATTATCGATTTCGAGAAGTTATTGTAGAAACTGCTGATCATTTAGGAATTCGACAGAAAACTGTCAGCCTAAATGCGGGTGGACGCATCTTTGTTCAACCAGTGGTGAAGCCACTCGGGCGTGTAAATATCCGCCCTAGAGGCACGCGCGTTTACTCTGGGTATATCCCAGCGCGTAAAGGTGGGGCTGGGGTTGAATTTTTTGGTGTACGAGAATACCAACAGGGCGACCCCCTAAGATGGATTAATTGGCGCGCAAGTGCACGTCACCGCAACTCTCTCTATATCAACGAATTCGAGCAAGAACGCGTAGCCGATGTAAGTATTATTTTAGATACGCGACGACGAAGTGAAGTCAAAGTCGATGGTGGTAACTCACTATTCGAATGTAGTGTGCAGGCTGCTGCGGCTTTGGCCGAAAGCTTTCTGAGCGATGGTAATCGGGTTGGCCTGCTGCAATATGGCACCCAGCTCGATTGGACTATTCCAGGATACGGCAAGATACAGCGAGAGCGAATCTTACAAAGTTTAGCGCGCGCTAAGCCTGGAGCAAGCATGCTTTTCGAAAAATTAGAAAACTTACCCAAACGCTTGTTACCTTCAAACTCCCAACTGGTTTTTATTAGCCCACTGCACGATGATGACGTAGACGTTCTTATCCAACTCCGCGCCCGCGGATACGCCCTTTTGGTCATCAGCCCCGATCCAATAATTTTTGAGATGGAAGGACATGATTCCCATGACGAGACTGATGCCTTAGCATCCCGCCTTGCGCGTATTGAGC
>JADHTJ010000147.1 GCA_016785015.1 Anaerolineales bacterium | reverse complement strand
CCATCAATTCATCAAATAGCTCTTCTGCTTCCGCCATGTACTCGGCTTTCAATCTCACTCGACTCTTTTTCATTGGTCATCTCCTTACCATAGATGACCCTATTTTCCCACATATTCCCCCCAAAACTGAAATGCACCCCTGGTAACCGCACGCGTTATAATTGTCTTAATGCTATCACATTTTGGCGATTTTTTGCGCATAGATTTAAATTTAGATGAATTTGCTCCCCTGGTTGTTGGTGTTTCTGGGGGCCCAGATAGTCTTTGTTTGTTGGATTTGCTCCATCGGGAAGGATTCTCGTTGGTTGTGGCTCATTTAGATCATGGGTTGAGACCCGAATCAGCGGACGAAGCGCGCGGGGTGGAGTTGGTTGCTGACTCCCTGGGGGTGCGATTTGTTTCCGATGTGCGCATAGCCAATAGGCGCACTGGAAAATCCATTGAAGAAGCGGCCCGCAATGCTCGCTATCAATTTTTATTCCAGCAGGCATTTGAGTATGGTGCCCAGGCTGTTGTCGTAGGACACAACGCCGATGACCAGGCAGAGACTGTGCTGATGCACCTGCTGCGCGGCAGTGGACTGGGGGGCCTAAAGGGCATGCGGCCTTTCTCGCTGCCCAATCCCTGGAGCGATGAAATCCCCTTAGTGCGCCCGCTCTTGAAAACCTGGCGGTCTGAGATCGAAGAATATTGCCAGCAGCGCGGCCTGGAACCTATTCAGGATAGCAGTAACGCAGATACAAAATTCTTCCGTAACCGCCTGCGCCATGAATTGATCCCATTGTTGGACGATTACGTCCCCGGTGTTGCCAAACGCCTTTGGCACATGGCAGACATACTTGCAGAAGATGATGTAGTTCTGGAAGAAGTAGTGGCCGCGGCCAGGGATCAGTGTCTCGATACGATGAGCGAAGGGTATGTTTCTTTTGGCGCACAGGCTCTTGCTGTCCAACACCTTGCAGTGCAGCGAAGGCTGATCCGTTGGGCTGTCTCACAATTGCGCCCCGATATTCGCGATCTGGACTACGACGCCGTGCGGCGCGCTTTGACGCCCTTGAAACAACTGGCTCCTCCGCAGCCGCAAAAGCAATACGAACTTGCTCTAGGGATCAGGGCATTTATTGAAGACGACCTGCTCTACATTGCCGCCTGGGACGCGGTTCTCCCTAGTGCGGTTTGGCCGCAAGTTGAAGCCGAGGTTGATATGCGAATTCCTGGGGAAGTTGAACTGGCCAACGGCTGGCGCTTGAAGGCAGAATACGTTCAGGATGTGGAATCTGCGCGGGAGCAGGCCCTTGAAAACGCCGATCCATATCGAGCTTGGATCGATCTTGGAAATGCTGAACCAACCCTAATTGTCAGGTCCCGCCGCGCCGGCGACTCCTTTCAACCTTTTGGCATGGGGGGCCAGTCCAGTAAAATTTCTGACTTTATGATCAATCAAAAAATCCCTGCGCGCGCAAGGGATGGCTGGCCACTAGTTTGTGTTGGGGAGGATGTTGCCTGGGTGGTGGGGTTACGCTTGTCAGATGAATTTCGATTGACGGAAGGGTCCAAACGTGTTTTCTATCTGGAATTGATTTCTCCTACGGCTGGGCCCAAATAATAAAACTTTCGCTTTTGCACGTAAGCATTTCGTTGAAAAGATTGACACAAACATCGTATGAAATGCTGGTGCCATTCGGGGCATTTATTGGATATAACGTTAGAGATGTGCTCCCATCTGGTTGGGTCGGTGGCATCGAAAACGTGATGCTGATATCTTCGGGAAGCCTGAGAATGAGATCGGGCTTTATGTTCTCCAAGGGTATCTGATCTTTTTGGATATTCACAGAAATAATTTGCGAAGTGTTTGGGGGAATAGATGAGAATTCTTGCCAGATATTTAATACATCCGCCTGATTGATGAATTGAAGTTCTGGGTCGAAAGAATCGGCTTGGTCATAAAATCTGTCGCGATAAAGGTACCCTAGTGGGAGAGGTTTGATCTTGTGATTTTCGGGATTGTATGGGAAATAATCTAAACATAAATTTTGGAAACACTGCCGATAAAGGTGATCACTCAACCGAAGCAGTGGAGTAACAACAGAGCCTGCATATTGCATTCCAATATTATGTTCAAGGTACTCAATAAATAAAACCGGTATTTCGTGGGAAATCTCTGGTTGGATGGGCATGCCAAGCATTGATGGAATTGGACGAAGTTGGATTTCTTTAAGATCATTTGAGGGAACTACAAATACAACATTTTGGAAGATTTGCTCGATCTTGCCATCCTGTGCAATATGGGGGATTGCCAAGGGTCTGCCAATGGTTTCTGGTGAAAGGCTGTTGATCTCAACGATAAAGGGTTGTGCTGATTCGCTAAACAAAATGACTTCGCTGTTCTCTTGCTTAGAAAATTCACATTCATTTGCACACATCCAAACACCATAATCTAGTAGGCGAACCTGGCCGGGCGCATCAGAATCCGTTTGATAAAACCCCAAGTTTTCAAAGTGTTGTTCAATTCTTGATTTCTCGCTGTTGTAGAGAACATTAGTCAACGGTTTTCCGGTGATGCTTTCGCCCCCTATCTGAATATAGAACTCCAAAAATCCTGGGTAGACTTCGATCCCTTGCGCTTGATCACTGCTGGAGCCAAAATGATCCGCGATAGCCATCGATATTCCAATAGGCGATAATTTCACTTGCTGATCGGCGGACAAGGCCGTATTGAATTCAAAGAGGGCCGCTGAAGTAAATTGGAAATCAATTCCATCCATGTGCATCAGCGGGGAGATCGCAGGACCTAAAACATTCTCACCACCTAATAGGCCGTAGAGCGAGATAAAACGATTATCAACCAAATAGGATTTGGCAATATCCGGAGTTGATGGAATATCGGCTTGCTGACACCCCGTGACGATCAATGAAACAAGCAGTGTGATGATTACCCACCGGTATGTTAGTCTGTTCACAAAATGTATTGTATGAAATTAGATACTAGCGAACAATGGCACTCTAGAGCTATTATACCAAGTTGAGTCAAATTCCTTGCAATCGCAGAGGGTGAGAGGTAAAATATCCACGTTAAAAATTATTTTAACGTGGATGAGTATTTCATGAACCACATTCAATCAATCTCTGATTTCAATGCTATCAAAGTACTATCGGACCCCCGTCGGTTGGCGATCCTGCGCGCTCTGATGGTAGCGACGGCGACGCTAACTCATTTGGGGCAGGATATGGATATGCACCCAGCAAAGGTTCGCTATCATCTCAAATTACTGGAAGGTGCCGGCCTGGTGAAATTGGCGCGAACTCAAATTGTCGGGAATTACACCGAAAAATACTACACCGCCACTGCGATGGCCTTCCATGTGCAAGCATCAATTCTGCCGAAGGGGGCGGGAGAAGATGCCATTATTGCCACGGGTAGCCATGATTTGGCTTTGGAGTTGATGGCTGAATCTTTCTGTCAGAATGACAAAACCCCTGCCATGTTCACACTGCCCGTAGGCAGCCTGGATGGACTGATCGCACTACGACAGGGGCTTTGCCAGGTGGCTGGCTGCCACTTGCTCGATCCCATCGGCGGGGACTATAACACTTCATATGTGCGCCATTTCTTCCCTGGTCAACCCATGCATATCATCACGCTGGCCCATCGACAGCAGGGCTTGCTGATCGAGCAGGGAAACCCAAAGGGTATTCAGAATTTAGATGATCTCAAAAGAAGCGACATCTCGTTTATTAACCGCAACCGGGGCTCGGGAACTCGTCTTTGGTTGGATCAGCAGCTAAAAACTTTGGGCATAGGATCGGCCGAAATCTGTGGATACAACCAAGCGGTCAACACTCATGCTCAGGTTGCTGAGGCAGTACTCGGTGGGAATGTGGATGTGGGCTTGGGGATCTTCGCCGCAGCACGCAAGCACAACCTGGATTTTATACCTTTGTTCGAAGAGCGTTTTGATCTGGTCGTGCCAGAGGAACACTTTGCCAGCCCAACATTGGCGCCGCTCTTTGACCATCTCAACAGCGGCGCCTTTCATCAAACGATCGAGAGTTTAGCCGGTTACGATCCGCGTCAATCTGGCGTGGAAAAAATAATTCACTGAAGCATTGCAATCTCAAGGAGAATCAATGAAATCTCTGCGCAAATTCGTATGGGTGGGTATTCTGGTGATCTTGTTGACCGCCTGCGCCCAAAGTAAAAGTATTGCAGAGTCTGTGTCTCCACCTAGTGCGGAGATTATATTGGCGACGACCACCAGTACGTACGATTCGGGCTTGCTCGATGCGATCATTCCCGTTTTCGAGCAACAGTCTGGCTATACCGTAAAGATCGTGGCGGTGGGCACTGGCAAAGCCTTGGCCATGGGTAGAGAGGGGAATGCCGATCTTCTCCTGGTACACGCGCCGCCCGCTGAAAAAGAGTTCATGGACGAGGGCTTTGGCAGCGAACGGTTTTTGGTGATGCACAACGATTTCGTTTTCGTTGGGCCTGCAACTGACCCGGCAGAAATCAAAGGGATGGAATCGCCCCTGGATGTGTTGACACAAATAGCCGAAACTGAGTCGTTTTTCATTACCCGCGGAGATGATTCAGGAACCAACAAAAAGGAACTGGCGTTCTGGGGGGATACCGGCATCACGCCCGAGGGAGACTGGTATCTTGAGTCCGGCCAGGGTATGGGGGCTACATTGCGCATTGCATCTGAGAAAAATGCTTACACCCTGACAGATCGATCAACTTATCTTGCTCAACAAAATATTCTGGCTTCAGAGATCTTGGTTGAAGGGCATGAATCTTTGCTCAATGTGTATCATGTGATGATCGTTAATCCTGAACTTTGGGAGAATACCAACCTCGTGGGTGCTCAAACGTTGGCAGCTTTCATTGTCTCCGAAGAGGGTCAAAAAATGATTGGTGAGTTTGGTATTGATATTTACGGCCAGCCGCTCTTTTTCCCAGATGCTGACAAAACCGATGCAGATTTGGGCTTAGAACCATAAAGAATTTCTTGAACCGCAGAGCCGCAGAGAGCGCAGAGCAAAATTTAATTTCCTTCTGCAAACTTTGTGATCTCAGTGGCAAACAAATTTTCTATTGGAGAAATAAATGGATTGGATTTGGGATGGGCTCAAGCAAGCCTTGCAGCTGCTGCTGAGCGGCGACCGCGATGTGCTGGGAATCACCTTGCTATCATTGCAAGTCTCGAGTATTGCCACTTTGTTGAGCCTGATCTTGGGATTACCTTTGGGAACGCTCTTAGCTTTGGGGCAGTTTCGGGGTCGAAATTTTTGGTTGAGCATGCTCAATACGGGCATGGCGCTGCCGCCTGTGGTGGTTGGACTTGTCGTTTCGATCTTTCTTTGGCGCAACGGTCCTTTAGGCGGCCTGGGCTGGATGTATACTGCCACGGCCATTGTGCTGGCACAATTTATCATTTCTTTCCCGGTGATCGTCAGCCTGACGGTGACTTCTTTGCAGCAACTAGACCCGCGCTTGCAAACTCAACTTTTGGGCTTAGGTGCCTCGCGCTGGCAGATGGTCAGAACTTTGTGGCTGGAAGCGCGTTTGCCTCTCTTCGCTGCCTTGATTGCTGGCTTTGGTAGTGTGATCTCAGAAGTTGGCGCCTCGATGATGGTTGGCGGTAATTTGCGCGGCCAAACGCGTGTGCTGACCACGGCCATAGTGCTGGAAAATAGCCGCGGCGACTTCGCTTTGGCGATTGCGCTAAGCGTTATCTTATTGGGTTTGGCGTATTTGATCACGTTGTCCCTGACCTGGATCCAACAGAAGGATGCAAAAAATTAACCATGACTGAAATAAATAATAGCATCCTCGAAATGCGTGATCTTTCTTGCCAGCGCGGTGGAAAAGAAGTGTTGCGCGTAGAACAATTTTCTGTAAATGAAGGCGAGACAATTGCCGTTATTGGACCAAATGGCGCTGGCAAAAGCACACTTTTACTGACCTTGGCACAATTGTTGAATCCGGTTTGCGGGGAAATTCGATTCAGAGGGGAGATGATTTCTAATGGAGACAGCCTGGCTTTACGCCGCAGGATCGCGCTAGTTTTGCAAGATCCGCTTTTGATCAACGCCACAGTGTTCGATAATGTCGCTTTGGGATTGCGCTTCCGCAGAATTGCAAAAAAGGAGGTTGCTAACAGAGTTGATCAATGGTTGTCGCGATTGGGAATAGCTCATTTGCGAGATCGACGGGCTAATCAGCTTTCAGGGGGTGAAGCTCAGCGAGTCAGCCTGGCGCGTGCCTTGTCCTTGGAGCCAGATGTGCTGCTGCTCGATGAACCCTTTGGCGCGCTGGATGCCCCAACCCGCGCTCGTTTGTTGGAAGATTTCCAGGCATTAATATCTGAGCTGGCACTGACGATGGTTTTTGTCACGCACGACCTGGATGAAGCACTCTTTTTAGGGAATCAAGTTGCAGTGATCCTGAATGGTGAACTTCGACAACAAGGTCCGCCCGACGACATCTTTACCGCTCCATTGGATCTGGATGTAGCAGCTTTTGTGGGCGTGGAGACGGTTATCCCAGGCAGGGTGATTGATGTGAAAGATGGACATGTTACCGTTGATGTTGGGGAAATTCAACTGGAAGCCATCGGTGAGGCAAAGCTGGAGCAGCCCGTTTACATGTGCCTGCGCCCCGAGGATTTAACTCTCTGGCGGCGTGATGAATTGCCCACATCAAGCGCGCGCAATTTGATCAGAGGCAAAGTTACTCGTTTAATGACTCAAGGTCCCCTGGTGCGCGTGGTGATCGAGTGCGGGTTTAGCGTTGTCGCGCTGGTCACGCGCACATCGGTTCAAGATATGGATTTGGTTGAGGGGAGAGAGATCGCCGCCACCTTCAAAGCCAGCGCAGTACACATGATCCCCAGAGCTGAATAAGCTATTTTTAAGGCCAAAACGCCAAGGGGCAGAGTTTAGTTTCTGGTACCTTGGCGTCTTCGCGTTTTGGCGTGAGCTTCAATCTGCTTCAGTATTTGCTGCCAAGCGCCTTAGTTTCTGACTGACCTCGCGCCACTGCACTTTGGATATCCCCAGCTTTTGGCGAATCTTCTCAGGTTCCATGCCGGATTGCCAGTCGATCAGTGCACAGGTCCAGCGGCACATGCTAAAGGAAAGGTGTTTCTCCAGGCCGGCCTCTTTGCTCAAATCTTCCAGCAAATATTCCAAACGCCGTTGAGACCAAGGGAAAAGCTGATCGGTAAGTTTATGTTCGGCAGAATAATCTTCATATGCCTCCACCCAGCTATCCGGTAGGGCAATTTTTCGTTCCTTGTATCTGTGTTTGGGATTGTTGTAACGAACAAAGAGCATGGGCCCGCCTTCGGCGTCAGCCTCAAGATTTATATGATTTGGGCTGAGGCTTAGGCATTCGCTTTTCTTGATCCCCGTAGCGAGTAATAGATCTAACAAGGCGAAATAGCGCGTGTCTGGTTTTTCGGATCGGCGGTACGATCCTGCAATTTCGTAAACGGCTTCGACCTCTGCGCGGGTGAGCACCTTGGGAAGAGGACTGCGCACGGATTTTTGGACCACCTTCTCAGCTGGGTCAACGAGGAGAACGCCTGCACCATGCAGCCAGCGAAAGAAGGCCTTGATGGATGTGATCCGGCGTGCCAGCGTTTTAGGACTGCAAGGCACACCGCGTTCTTCCGTCAGCCATTTCAGAAAATTATTCAGGTCACTGGTTGTAACGCTGCCTAAGGTGCGGTCTGGGGGGAGGTAGGAGGCCAGTAAGCCAATATCACCCATAAATGCCTTGACAGTATGGGGCGAACTACCCTGATCGTTGAGAAATATCTCCCATCCATTGATTGCTGGTATGAGCGTAGTCTGGGCAGAGATATGAGCTGTCTTTGGGTCCGCCATCCTAACCTCCGTGTATTGTTATTCGTATAGCCAACACATTGCGTATAGTTTAGCTCAGTGTGATGCGAAAGTCAACAGGACTGAAGTACTGCGTGTCAGGGGTAATAGATGAGATGATCCAATTGTTCGGGATGGGGGAAGAAACCAAACGGGTTTTGCCTGATTACCCGGTGATCAAAAAAGAGATCACACTGAATACATATCCGGTCAAACCGATGACCAAAAATAAAGAGGCCCTGATATAACGCTTAGTGCGAAAGTTGCGTTGATCGATCAGCTTGATAATGCTTTGATCGATATCGCCCGCGCGGGTGCGGGTACACCAACTCAGGCGCAATGGGCCAGAGATCATGATCAGAGCAGAGAGCAGCACAAATGCCAATCCAAAAGCAATAGAAAACCTTGCCAGAGGACTCGATTCGGCGATCTTTGGGCCAGAAAATCCTGTAATTGTCAGGGTGATTGTAACCAAACTGAGCAGCATCTGCGCTCGATTTTGGAGCACATTGAAGGAATCAGTCAAAACCCCATAAAGCCGATCTGGCTTATCTTTTCCATAGATTGCCTTGAGATGATCGAGCTCATCTGAAGGGGCAAGCCTTTCTACCTGTGCAGTTGACATGGTTCTCTCCTTTATTGATTTGCAATGCCCCCAGAAAAAGTAAGCAGATTTTTTGGGACTTCCCTTTGGGCCTTAATCCATCTTCATGTATTTTTCGCCAATTAGAGTTCACCCAACGTCTGGGCCAGGCGTTTACCTACTGTTGGCCGGCGTTTTGTACGCGTGATCCAGCTCGCCTGTGGGGATAATCATTCTGCTGGAAGGCAGGGCGCTGACGATGAGCATCCATGAGACTGCGTTTTTGCAGAGCTTCCCTGACAAATTCCGGCATTGGATAGCGTGCTCTTTTTAGGCGTGAAAATTTCTCGTCGCTATGTTGGGGAGGAAAATTTAGCCGTGGATCGACATCAATTGAGGAAAATGTGCAATGATGCCATCGAGAATAAATTCGATTGAGATCGCTGCCAGGATCAATCCCATAACTTTGTTCAATACCATGGTGCCAGTTTGCCCGATTTTGGGCCCCAAAACCAAAGCGGACCGGAATACCAGAAAGACGATTAGGGCTACAGAGAGGATCACAGCATTGACCAACAACTTGTGTGGAATCCCTTCGTGCGCACTGGCATAAATGACGATGGCACTGATGGCACCGGGCCCAGCTAAGAGGGGGATGCCGATTGGTACGATACCAACTGTACTAATATTGCCAGTTTTCGGGCTGTCACCTGAACTCGGCAAACGGATTAAGCCCATCATATTTAAGGCATAGAATAAGATCAAGATACCGCCAGCAATTTTGAAGGCGCCTATTGTTATCCCAAATAGATTCAAGATATAAAACCCAATATAGCTGAAGATCAACAATGTAATGATATAGGTGACAGTGGCAATGCTTACAATTATCTTTTTCTCAGGTAAAGAGAATTTTTCCGTTAGCCCGAGTAAGACAGGCAACGTCCCGAACGGTTCTGTGAGTGCTAACAAACCAATGAGCAGCTTGGAATATTCATCCCAATTTAATAGATCTGACCAGTCCACAGCCGACCTCCTGTTCGATACTAATTGAATGAAATACAGTCAATTTCCCCTGATTATATCCATAAATATGAAATTCTTGGAAATTTCTCTATTAGACCAGGTAGTGTTGGCGTTTCAGGCTTTGTCAGGAGTAAATGACAATTTTATGAAGCAACGTTTCCAGAGAGAAATCTCCAAATGTCAACACGGCCTAGTTACTCCCCCGGATTTTCGGGGAGCAGCTCTGTAGATGTAGTGATATACAGTTTGCCAGGAACCAATACGCTCGGGCTAAAACTGTGAACCCAAATATTGTAAACGCCATCAAAGGTCGTCATGAATTCCAATAATGGATCCTCGTAAATAACTCCTTCATACATGCGGACATCATTTAAGTTGTCCATTTTGTTGGGATCTTCGACAAACAGAAAAGTATCGATGCCATTATCTGCAACAAAGAAAATGCGCAAATATCCGCTGCCGCGCCAATGCAGGCGCACATCGGGTTCGACGTGTGTGAACCCATATTCTCCGAGATCAGCCCCTTGTAAAGGAAACTCCTTTGCCAGGTTTTGATCTACCAGCCCTCCCGCAACCATTTCGATGATCATGGGATCGGGCGTGAAGCCTTCAACCAGTTCGATTTCAGCGGCGCGCGCAGGGGCATCGCGCTGCAATTTTGCGTCCTGTACCGAGTTGGAGAAATCCAAATCTGCGGGGTCGATCTCCTCGACTTGGGTGATGTACAGCTTACCCAAGTCTTTCTGATTTGCTTCCTCGCCCCCCACCCAAATATTGAATCGTCCATCTGGAGCCTCTTCGAAGTCAATTGTGGGATTTGGGGTGTCATAAGTGTCATCCTGGCAGTGCCAATTCCCTTGTGGCTCTTGGATTGTTAGGGAAGTATTCCCAGCTTTGTCTGGTATATAGAAAATTCGCAGGAATCCGCCCTCTGCCCAATCGATGGCAAAGTCCGGTGCTGGTTCGGCGAACCCAAAACAGACACTGTCACCAGGGGTTGTTGCCAGATCAAGCGTTCCCCCGTAAAGCAACGGCTGGATAACTGGGTTAGGCCTGAAGCCATTGGATAATTCGAGAACACCATGGACTGGTTCCGCAGAGGGATCAAGTGCAGGCATGGGTGTATCTGTCAGAGTTGGTGGGCTGGATGTTGAAGTTGGAGGAATTGGCGTCGGCGGGTCTTCAGGCACCTCAGCTACACCACCACAAGAGGCCAAGACAAGGATTGCTGGCAAAATTACCGCGTACAGGAATATCCCGGGTTTCATAACTATCTCCTTTTATTGTCCTAAGTAGTAGTATAGAGATAATCACACCAAAGTCAATCACCCCTCGGTGTTAGTAACTCATGTTACGCACACGTAGCGAGGTTTCCCTGGAAATAGGGGTCGGGGGCGAAGCCCCCACCCCCTATTTCCAGGAAGGTTCTCTTTAGGTTGCGTAGCATGAGTTATTAAAATTAGCAACCCATTGGCCAGCGAAAGATAATATTCGATTTGTGCTGAAGTAAAGAATTAGATATGGATGATACATCCCTGCTTCTCCAATGCTTTCAGCCAGCTTGGAGATTCTGATAAGCCATTCCATCTCAAATCGAGTTTTTTGAGATTTTGTAATTCTTGAATGCTCTCCGGCAAGGACTCTATCTGATTGGCGCGCAAATCTAAGAAGCGCAAATTGCCGAGGTTGCCGATATCTTTTGGAAGAAAAGACAACTTGTTGAACCTCAGATTTAGTTCAGTGAGTTCTGCGAGTTCAACAATGCTGCCTGGGAGTTCAGTCAAGCGATTGCCCTGGAGATCCAAAATACGCAATTGTGAGAGCTTGCCTAACTCTATGGATAGAGACTCAAGCGCATTATTCATGGCGTCGAATTCTCGCAAATTATTCAGATTACACAAAGATTCTGGAAGGCTGGATATGG
>JADHTJ010000146.1 GCA_016785015.1 Anaerolineales bacterium | reverse complement strand
AGATTGAACACAATTCTGATGCAACTTTCACCGCTGAGACGCGGAGTTCGCAGAGTTTTTCTCCTGTAAAATGCGAGAATCTCCGCGTTCTCTGCGACTCTGCGGTGTTCAGCCTTCTATTGACTAATACAATTTTTTGTAAAGATTCATAAAAACATCCGTGTTTTTCCGTAAAATCCGTGTACAAAATAGAAACTGTCGGGTAGCTAGAAATAAAATAAATACAGATTTTCATATTCATCCCATGCATCTGTGTTTATCTGTGGTTTCAGCTTATGCCAAAAGCCACATTCCGTTTCTACGCTGAATTGAATGATTTCTTGCCTTTAGAGCGAAGACAGGTGGGCTTTGAGCACATGTTTGGGGGCCATGAAACTGTCAAACATTTAGTTGAATCTTTAGGCGTGCCCCACACCGAAGTGGATTTGTTGTTAATCAATGGGGTGTCGGTAGGTTTTGATAACTCAGTCGAGGAGGGAGACCAGGTCAGCGTTTATCCAGTATTTGAGAGTATGGATATCAAAGCTGTATCCCGGGTCAGGCCGGAGCCCCTGCGGGAGCCGCGTTTTGTGCTCGATGGACATCTGGGGAAGTTAGCGAAATATTTGCGCTTGATGGGCTTTGATACGCTCTATCGGAACGATTTCGATGATCATGAATTAGCGGAAATTTCCAGTAGTGACCGGCGTATTTTGCTGACTCGAGATCGCGGCCTATTGAAACATAGTCGGGTTACGCACGGCTATTGTATCAGGGCAAAGAAGCCTAAAAAGCAAGTGAATGAAGTGTTGCAGCGATTTGATTTGCATCGGTTAGCTCAGCCTTTTTCGCGCTGTGCGCGTTGTAACGGAATCTTGAAGCCAGCCGCCAAAGCCGATGTATATGATCGCCTGGAGCCGAAAACAAAACACTATTTCGAAGAGTTCAGCATTTGCCCTGAATGTGATCAAATCTATTGGAAAGGATCACATTTTAAGAAATTAGAGCGCTTTATCGATCAGGTATTGCAGGTGTAGCCTTGGATTTTCGCCTGGAAGATTCAGGCGGAGTCCATTGGATTGAAACAAAGTCTGTGGCGTTGGTAGAGCAAGGGGTGGCGCGCTTCCCGGACGTGCCTACGGCTCGGGGGCGAATACTTCTGCTCACTTTAGGGCAGGCAGCACGAAAGGGAGTCAGAGCATCAGTTATCTTCATCATTCAGCGCCCCGATGCGCAGGTTATTTCTCCAAATGTGGCCCCTTACCACGGCAAATCCTAGAGACCCGAAAATCTTAATAACCGATGAAATCCCCTGTAAGATATAATACGCCGTATGCGGAGAGAAATTAGAGGAAATTTAAATGTTAAAACCATTTTTTGAGCCGTCATCGGTGGCGGTGATTGGTGCCTCTAGAGACCCGGCAAAGCTGGGATATGCTGTTTTGAACAACCTGGTTGAGGGCGGCTACGTCCAGAAAGGTGCAGTCTATCCCATCAACCCCAAGGCAGATGAAATATTGGGGCTGGCTGCTTTTGCTTCGGTCTTGGATGTGCCTGCCGACATTGATCTGGCGGTTATTGTAATCCCATATACTTATGTGCCCGCGGCGTTGCGAGTTTGCGGCGAGAAGGGCATCCCTGCCGCGATTGTAATCAGTGCCGGTTTCCGAGAAGCTGGCATGGAGGGACTGGAACGTGAGCGTGAATTGATAGCCATTGCCAAAGAATGCGACATCCGCTTAATTGGCCCTAACTGTTTGGGTGTGATTGATACGATCACCCCCATGAACGCCTCGTTCTCTGCAGGAACACCGCCCAGCGGTCCTATGTCTTTTATGTCTCAATCAGGGGCACTTGGTACTGCGATCCTCGATTGGGCGCAGGCAGGCCGTTTGGGGCTGGCGAAGTTCGTTAGCCTGGGCAATAAAGCCGATGTCAGCGAAATTGACCTGCTTGAGGCTTGGGCCGATGATCCTAATACGAACGTAATCATGATTTACACTGAAGGCTTACCCGATGGACAAGAGTTCATGCGGGTAGCGCGTGAAGTTACCAGAAAGAAACCTGTTGTGGCGATCAAATCGGGTGTAACCGATTCTGGATCCCGGGCGGTTTCGTCGCATACAGGTTCTCTGGCTGGGTCCGAGCAGGCTTATCAGGCTGCCTTTCGTCAGGCTGGCGTGCTGCGAGCGCAGACTATGGAGGAGTTGTTTGATGTAGCTCTCGCAATGGGGTATCAACCATTGTTGCAGGGTGACAGGATAGGGATTGTCACCAATGCCGGCGGTCCAGGCATTCTGGCGACGGATGCTTTGGAAAGAGCCGGCATGAGTCTGGCGCGCTTCGAGTTGGAAACTATGCAGGCATTAGAAGAATTCCTGCCCGGTGCTGCCAGCGCGGCCAACCCCGTTGACGTGCTCGGTGATGCCCGTGCGGATCGTTACAAGTTTGCCTTAGAAAAAGTTGCCCAAGATCCAAATGTCGACGGCCTGTTGGTTGTCCTGACCCCCCAGGCGATGACTGAGATCAGACAAACGGCAACAGATATTGGTGAGCTGGCGAAGCGTATCGATAAACCAGTCATCGCGAGCTTCATGGGTGAAGCTGTGGTATCTCAGGGTATCGATATCCTCACCGAATATGGAGTTCCTAATTATTCATTCCCAGAACGGGCAGCCACAGCCTATAAAGCTATGTCGCGCTATCTACAGATCAAGAATCGGCCGCTTTCAGAATATGTCAGTTTCGATGTGGACAAGCAGGCCACGCAAGACCTCTTTGATTCGGTGCGAGAAGCGGAGCGTTTATCCATCGGTGATGCTGAGGCCAAGGCCATCCTTGAAGCATACGGCCTCAATCCGCCTCAATCGCGCCTGGCTGCTACACCCTCCGAAGCGGTAGAAATTGCTTCGCAGATTGGTTTTCCTGTGGTGCTCAAAATTGCCTCGCCAGATATTTTGCATAAGACCGATGTTGGCGGCGTCAAGGTTGACTTACGCAACGGAGAAGAATTGCGTGATGCCTTTGAATTAATGACATACCGTGCTCAACGCTATCTTCCCGAAGCGCGTTTGTGGGGCTGCCAGGTACAGGAGATGGCTCCTCCCGGTGGGTTAGAAGTGCTTGTGGGCATGAACCGCGACCCTCAGTTTGGGCCCTTGGTAACTTTTGGTTTGGGCGGAATTTACGTCGAGACACTTAAGGATGTCACCTTCCGCGTGGCGCCATTCACAGTACGCGACGCTGAGATGATGCTGGCAGAAATCCGCGCCCACGCCTTGTTGGATGGCGTCCGTGGACAACCCCCAGTTGATAAAAAAGCTATTGTCAACACGCTGCTGCGCATCGGGCAGTTGGTGACAGATTTTCCCGAAATTACAGAATTAGATATCAACCCCTTGATCGTATACCCTCAAGGCCAAGGTGCCATTGCCATTGATATGCGCCTGGTGTTGAGTGAGTAAACAGGAATAGAGGAGACCCCAATGAAATCATTATACATAACATCCGTAGATCGGTATTCCGGCAAGACCGCGCTGTGCCTGGCATTGGGTAAGCGTATGATTGCAAAAGGTCTCAAAGTTGGTTATTTGAAGCCTCTCAGTTTGCAACCTTCACGAATTGGTGGTGAGTTTGTCGATGAGGATGCAGCATTCGTCAAACAAGCCTTAGGATTGGCCGTAATCCCTGCTGATCTGTCTCCCGTTGTCGTGACGCCCGAATTTTTAAAGAAACATCTAACCGGTGATAATGTGGGTGACCTGATGCCTAAAGTACGTGCCGCCGCCGAGGCAGCCGGTGCCGGCCAGGATATCTTGCTCTTGGAAGGTGGTGGCAGTTTGCGCGAGGGTTATGTGATGGGCTTGCCCACCCCCGAAGTTGCCGCTGAGTTAGGCAGCAAAGTTCTTGTTGTAGTCAAATATCGCGATGAAGTACTACTGATGGACGACATCATGGCTGCCCGCTTCCGATTAGGTGAGTCGATGTGCGGCGTGGTTATCAACCGCGTCCCGACTGAAGCGGCTGAATTTGTTGAGGATGTAGCCCGGCTCTATTTCGAGAAGCAGGGTATTCCCATCTTCGGTGTGCTTCCTGAAGCACGTGGACTGGCAGCCTTGACAGTTGAAGAGTTGCTCGAAGTCTTAGATGCGGAAATTCTCACAGAGACCAAAACCACGGATGCCGTGATCGAAAATCTCACCGTCGGTGCCATGACGGCTGAAGCCGCGCTCAGTCGCATGCGCAAGCAGCGCAACAAAGCTGTCATCACCGGTGGCGATCGCACGGACATTCAGTTAGCAGCTTTAGAAACCAGCACGACGTGTTTGATCCTCACCGGAAACTTGCACCCCAGCCCCTTGATCATCAAACAGGCTGACCAAATGGGTGTGCCGGTTTTGTTGGTGGCCGAGAACACCATGGAAGCCATTGAGTCAATCGACCGCGTTTTTGGTAAAACTCGCCTTGGTCAGACAGCCAAGTTGGAGCAGTTCCAGCATCTCATTACAGAACACGTTGACCTGAAGCGTTTGTACGACTGTATCGGATTGTAATCAAAGCGAAAGTAAATAATCTAAATCCCAGAAATTTAGCAAATTTCTGGGATTTTTGAATCCACATGCAACGACCAATTGGGGCCAGTGTTATAATACGAAACGTTAATGTATTACACCGACTGAATTTCTTAAGGAGGAACAGTCATGGCCAAAAAAGGAAAATCTAATCAAAAGTCGTCCCCAATGGAACTGCCATCCACAGAGCCAATGGATTCGAATCCAAAATCAGACCCTAAACTGGTGAGGCCGGTGGGCATTATCCTTGTGGCTATCTATTTAGTCACTTTTACTTTAGGTCTGTTTTTTGGCCTATTGCGTATTTGGTCTCCCGAATCAGTCAACTTGGAAGCTGAAGTGCGTCTGATCTTGATTGTCTTATTCTCTGGCGCGCTGGGCAGTATGGTGCACGCACTGCGCTCATTCTTTTGGTATGTTGGCAACCGCAGGTTGGTTAGAAGTTGGATAATGAAATATATCTTGCTGCCTTTCAGCGGTGCCACGCTAGCGCTCTTATTCTACTTGGTGCTGCGCGCAGGCCTCTTCTCTCCAGAAGCAGATGTTGATGCAACGAGCGCTTACGGCTTTGCCGGTATTGCTGGATTGGTGGGAATGTTTTCCGAACAGGCAGTTGAGAAACTAAAGGAAGTTGCCTCCACAATTTTCAAACCCGCTAAAGAAGGCGAAGATCACGTTGCTCCGAAAGTTGAAAATAAGGACGATGATTGATGCAACCTTAAATAAAATTCAGTACTTCACGATTTTGTCATGGCCGCAGGCCCGCCCTTGGCGTGAACCCCGTCAGGGGTGACACTTGCGCCTGCGCTGCAAGTGAGAATCTCCACCCGAAGAGTAGAAGACTCTTCGCTCAGAGCGACATTGAAATCGTGATTTACTGAAATTGGTTTATAAATCGAAACGGATTGGACTATGACTGACAAATTAAAAACCGTCTTAGCTATCATTATACTCTTCTTGTCCCTGATTACACCTGTTACAGGGTTGCTCTATGGTTTGGGGCGATGGGACGCTCTCACTATTTTATTGGTTATGGGCGGAATCTTTGTAGCATTTTTCGCTGGTGGTGTTCTGGTGCTTGCGACAGTGAAAGATTTTACCTGGATGACAGCCAGCTTGCCTTTCCTCTTCAGTAGCTTCTACACGATCTTGCCCGATTTTCCAGGCCCTATCGATGATGCCGCAGTCACATCTGCGGGGGCTTTGATAACATATTTCTTTGCCCTTCGTCGAAATGAGGGCACACCAAAATGGATCATCATCCCGCTGTTGCTGGCTGGTGCATACACCTTGCTAGGGGGCAGTTTCTTCCCCGGTCCCATTGATGAAGTGGTTGTGGATGTGATAGCTCTGCTGATTGCAAGCTATGGCGCGCGAACTGCAGAGAAACAAGCGCAACTTGCTGAATCTGCAGGAGAGTCTGAACACGCTCCGCCATTCGTCGAAGAATAGCATCAAATTTATCTAACCAAGACCATGTGCAAGTATTTCTCTTAATAACTGTCATCCTGAGCGAAGCGAAGGATCTAGAATTCTGTAAGGAGAGACTCTTCGGTCGCAAACACCGCTTCCTCAGACTTGTACTGAGCCTGTCGAAGTACCTGTCCTGCGACCGAAGGAAGTGTCGAAAAGTGACGAGCGTAATCAATTTTTGTGAACATCAGTAATAAAATTAACTGCTGTAAAAATGTCTAACATCGCCAGCGTCTCTTGGGGTGACCATCTTGTATTTGGTGAGGGCGATGGCCGCCTGCACTCTCCTGCAGCGTTGCGACGGCGCATGAACCACTGGCGTAAAGAATTGGGGGCAAGTTCATTGCATTGGCGTATTCCCCACACCAAGATCCCTGGTCAATACCATAAAGCCGAAGATTATCCCCAAACCATAGAACGTCGCTCAGATATCGATTGGAATTTCTTGCGCCAGGTGCCGGAGTTAGCTTACGATCATGGCATGAAGGCCTACCTTTACGTTTCGATCTTCGACGAGGGTTTTCCACTTGATCCGCCAGGAGTGAGAGCTGTTAGCTATCACAATGCCATGCACGCTCAGCATATCACTTGGCAGAGCGATTTCAGCCGCAGACATCCCAACTTTGCCCTGGTTGATCGCACTGGTGAGATTCGGCAGTGGGGGGTTCTGAGCCTGGCTTATCCTCAAGTACGGGAGCATTATCGCAGGCGCTTCCGTGTTTGGTTGGAGAGCGGCGATTGGGATGGACTTTTTGTTTGTACGCGATCCCAATCTCGACCAGCGGAATTTGCCGATCAATTTGGATTCAACGAACCCGTGCGTCAGGATTACTTGAAAAGATTTGGGCGCGATATCCGTACTGAAGATTTTGATCTCAAGCTTTTGTGCGATCTTAGAGGGGAGTACCTGACCTTATTTCTATCTGAACTAAGAGAGATGACTGTGGATTTGGATGTGCGCCTGACGCTAGGTATGCCGCGTGGAGATGTGCTTGGCCCACCTTTGGGGAATCTCACTCTGGCGTGGCGCGAGTGGTTGAACTTGGGCCTTGTCGATGAGCTGATCATCAACCAAAACTCTTCAGTATGCCCGTCGATGTGGCATGATCTTTGGCCCATGCATCGGGGTTATGGGTACGCCCAGAACTATTTAGATGGGTACAATCTGCCTCCTTTGCTTGAGCATCTGAGTGAAACCTATACTTCGGCGATCTCTCGGAATGGAAAAACAGAACTCTTCGTTGCGCGCCAATGGGACGAACGTTCTGAGACCGAGGAACAGGCTCTCTTAACGCACCCAGTTGTGAGCGGACTGGTGTACAGCACCTTCCGTCACGATAATCCCAAAGCTGTAAAGCGAGGGGATTGGGCGGCTTGAAATATCGATTGTTTAGGCTTAAGCCTTCGCATTCTTGAATCACAAAAGGGTGCTGGCCTCCTGAAGACGCCAGTACCTTTTTTTTGCTGTAAATTTGCAGGCGTGGGTAGTGGCGATTATCTTGGCGGTAACTTTTCGGGGTACACAAGCTTCTCCACTGTCATTCCGAGTGTAGCGAGGAATCCCGGGAATCTGGCTTCGCTTGCTAATCGCCCGGTTTCAGGGATTCTTCACTCCGCTGCGCTGCGTTCAGAATGACATTTATTTGCATTGGATTTGGTAAAACACCAGCTTTTTCACTGCTCCTGCAGGAGTGGGCTCTGCCCTACTCCTGCGAATGACGATATAATTTGTCCCACTATGTTACGTTCACGCTATCGTCGAATTGTTACCTATTTTGCACGGGTCATCCTCAGCCTGTTATGGTGGGATGTGATCCTGCGGCGGGTTGGTTTTCGCAAACTTTCGCGCCGGAACAGAGAAAAGCGCTTGACGCGCATCGCAGTGAGCTACCGCCATCTAGCGGTCCAAATGGGGGGCGTGCTGATCAAGATGGGGCAGTTCCTCTCTGCTCGAGTTGATGTGTTGCCCCAAGTGGTCACCGATGAGTTAGCTGGCCTTCAAGATGAAGTCCCTGCTGAAGATTATAAAGAAATTCGCGCTCTAGCAGAGACTGAGTTGGGCGCATCTTTGGGTCAGAGATTTGCTCACTTTGAAGAAGAACCTCTGGCAGCGGCCTCTTTAGGGCAGGTCCACCGCGCACGAATGAGAACCAGCACAACCCCCGTTCGTGAATCCGAAGATGATGAACAAGAAGATCTCATCGTCGATGTGGTCGTCAAAGTGCAGCGTCCCAATATCGAACAGATCATCCACACAGACCTGGCCGCTTTGCGTACAGTTGGTCGATGGATCAGGCGCTATAAACCGATCAGCCGACGCGCTGACGTGCCAGCATTATTGGAAGAGTTCTCTCGCATCCTGTTCGAAGAAATAGACTATTTGGCGGAGGGACGTAACGCTGAGACTTTTTATGCTAATTTCAAGGGGCGCAAAGATGTGCGCGTACCGCGAGTGCTTTGGTCTCATACTACGGGTAAAGTGCTGACTCTGGAAGACGTCTACGGCATCAAGATCACCGATTACGAAGATATCTCTGAAGCGGGTATTGATCTGACCCAAGTAGCTAAACGACTTTTTGATACTTATTTGGAGCAGATTTTCAATCACGAATTCTTTCATGCGGATC
This sequence comes from Anaerolineales bacterium, assembly GCA_016785015.1. Taxonomy (GTDB): domain Bacteria; phylum Chloroflexota; class Anaerolineae; order Anaerolineales; family UBA11858; genus NIOZ-UU35. Next base: position 2,899 of record JADHTJ010000146.1, on the reverse strand, counting down.
CCCATCCGGGAAATCTCTTTGTGGAGATTCCGCAAGGTGGAGAGCCAGCCGATTGGCGTTTGACCTTTGTGGATTTTGGCATGGTGGGGCGCATTCCAACCAACACGCGCGCCGGATTACGAGAAGCGGTAATTGCAATTGGTACACAGGATGCCAAACGTGTGGTTCAGTCATATAAACTTTTAGGTATGCTGCTGCCCCACGCGGATTTGGAATTGCTCGAACGAGCTGAAGCGGCAGTTTTCGACAAGTTTTGGGGCAAAAGCATGAGTGAACTGACCAACATCGATTTCGATGAAATGCATGAGTTCGCCAAAGAATTCCGCGAATTGGTGTATGACATGCCCTTCCAGGTGCCCCAAGATCTGATCTTGTTGGGTCGCTGCGTGGCGATCCTGGCGGGGATGTGTACTGGGCTGGATCCACAGTTCAACGTTTGGGAATCGATCATGCCTTTTACCCAGCAGCTTTTGGCAGAAGAGGTTACTGGCGGTTGGGAATTCTGGCGCGACGAAGCCGTTGACCTGCTCAAAACCAGCCTGTTTTTACCAAGACGGTTGGATCGGGTATTAGATATTGTTGAACGAGGGAAATTGAAAGTAGCCGTTCCGGAATTGACTAGGCATTTTGGACGCGTAGAAGTCGGTATGCGCCGCATGGTAGGCGCGCTGGTATTCGCTGCCTCGTTGATGGGCGGCGTCCAGCTTTATCTTGCGGATAAGTTTGTTCCTGCAGGGATATTGTATGGGGGAGCAGCATTGTCTCTATTATGGGTGATCTTTGCCCGTCCAAGGAGACACTAAATATTTATTGTAAACTGTCTGAAATGTGTCACTCTGAGCGAAGCGAAGAGTCTCCTGCCCATTGAGCAGAGATTCTTCACCCATTCGGGGTTCAGAATGACAAAAATTAAAGAACTTACTTAGCATTTGTCCCCCAATAAAATAAACCACAGATAAATACAGATAAACACAGATTTTTATTTGCTTTTATCCGTGTTCATCTCCGTTCATCTCTGGTTTAATACCGAGATTAAGCTTTTCTGGTTAGTGTTCTTCGATGTGCTCCAGAGCATGATTGATCATGCTGCGGGCGGCCATGAGCATTTCGCGCCGAGCGGCTCGACGGTGTTCGATAAATTGTGGTGGAAATAAGCCCATCACGCTCTGATGCATTTCACGGCGAGCAGCTTTGATATGTTCTCTGGTTTCTTCGGGTACAGGGCACTTACTCGCATCTTTTTTCTCAGTCATAGGTTGCTCCAATTTAATCTGATACTAAATTCATTATGGCACGAGAAAAATGCCTCGTCAAGGCAGTTAGGAGTGGTGATTTTCGTGGTGTTCAAAATATCACCTTGAGTAAGCTGGGCTTCGAGAATATTTCGGCTAGCTCAATACATCGCCTCAGCCCTCTGTAGCCACTGCTGTCTGAGGTGCTACCCTGAGCAGAGTCGAAGGGCTCTCGCCTGCACTGAGTTCACCGAAGTGAAGACAGCGACGTTCGACCGATTCAACACCACTATTTGGATCACTCCCAGGCAGACTGATTTCAAAAATCGCTACCGACCACTGTCCACTACCCACTACCCACTTCCAATTGATCACCGTCCACTGAACACTACATCCGTCGGCATACCTGGTTTCAATTTTCCATCGGGGTCGTTCACGGAGAGTTCCACCGCATAAACCGTTGTCTGGCGCTCTTCCTGGGTTTGGACATTGCGGGGTGTATATTCGGCCTGATCGGCAATGCGGACGACGATAGCTTCGAAGGTCTGGAAGGGGAATGAATCGACTTTGAGTTCGGCGGAATCACCGAGGAATACCTGCCCATATTGGTTTTCAGAGATATAGACTGTCACGGTCAATTTGTCTAGCTGGCTGATGTTCATTGCAGCCACACCGGGTTGGATCAACTCGCCCGCTTCTACATTGCGCGAAGTCACAACGCCGCTGATTGGCGTGGTAACAATCAATTTATCGATCAACACCTGAACAGCTTCGAGGTTAGTTACTGCTGAATCAACCTGGGCTTGGGCCACAGCTAATTCTTCGACTGTGGGTCGATCGGCTTCAGCCAAAGCTAGTTGAGCCTCAGCGAATGCGACCTGTGCTTCTGCCAGAACGACATCATCAGGGTCGGGGCCATTCAAAAGCGTGTTGTAATCGTCTTGCGCCAAAGCCAGTTGCGCCTGTGCAACGGCCAGATCGGCTTCGGCCACGGCAATATCAACTTCATTGCCAGTGCCAAGCAGGCTGTTGTAGTGCCTCACTGCGGAATCATAATCCTTCTGGGCTTGGGCTTGCAGGCTGAAGTAGGTTGCCCAAACTTCGGTCTTGTGGATCTCTTTATTCTCGCCGTAATCTTTATAGTCATCTTGCGCGTCTTCGAGCTCGTCTGCAGCCAGGACCATATTGGCGTAAGCCTGGTCAACATCTGCCTGCGGGGCGATATTTGTGTAATTGCGCAAGCGACGTTCAGCGTCGTCGATGACCTTTTCAGCGGTAGCGATTGTTTGCTGTGCTTGAGCCAAAGCGACCCCACTGTTTTTATATAGAGATTCTAAGGCTAGTTCTGCAGAGATCAATTCGAGGTGTGCCAGGCTGATGGCGGCTTGCTTTTCTTCGGTGGTGATGCCCGCGGCGACCAGATCATAATTGGCTTGCGCAACTGCCACAGCGGATTCGGCCTGGTGAAGTTGAGATTCTAATAATTTGTCCTCGATCCTGAACATCGGGGCGTTTGCCTCGACGCGGTCTCCTTCATTAGCAAAAACCTCGGAGACACGCCCGCCCTCCTCGGACGAGATCACCACTTCCACAGCCTCGACCGTCCCAGAAGCTTTGATGGCGTTCTCATCCTCACTTTGTGCCGACAATTCTGGCAAAGATAGCTC
>JADHTJ010000017.1 GCA_016785015.1 Anaerolineales bacterium | reverse complement strand
GGAGGATCTGGCCGAAATTGCTCACCTGGCTGCTGATTTAGCCAAACAGCTTGAGATTGAACCACGTGTGGCGCTGCTATCGTTTTCGAATTTTGGCAGCACTCCACATCCCATGTCGGCGAAAGTCCAGAAGGCATTGAAGCTGATTCGCGAGAAGAACCCTGATTTGGTGGTTGATGGCGAGATGCAAGCCGATACGGCCGTAGTTCCAGAGATAATTGACGAACGCTTCCCCTTCAGCAGGGTCAAAGATGCCAATGTGCTCATTTTCCCCTCCCTGGAAGCTGCCAATGTGGCCTACAAGCTGTTAGCTCGTCTCGGCGGCGCCAATGCGATTGGGCCTATCCTCCTTGGTGTAGGTGCCCCAGTGCATGTGCTGCAGACCGGTGATGATGTACGTGATATTGTCAACATCGCTGGCGTGGCCGTGATGGATGCGCTTAGTCGCGAAGAGTGAGTAAAACTGACTTGATTTCCTAATCAAAATCTTGAATTGAATCAGACAGCTGACAGCAGACGGCAGACCGCCCATAATTAATTTTGCAGCGGTCAGTAGTCTGTGGTCAGCCGTCTTTTATGGTAGGATTCGGTGGGCAAAAATAATAACCACAGATGAATTGGATGAATACAGATAGCAATCAAAATATCTGTGTTTATCTGTCACTCCACTGTAAAAAGCCACCAAGCAAGTTTCCCGCCGGAATATATGGGGGTGGTTGCGGAGCAATCACCCCCATATATTCTGGCGGAAGCCCTCATCTGGTATTTTTTGCAGTAGAGTCATCTGTGGTTCATTTTTTAAGATTTAATGGAGGACAGATCTTGTCTGATGTAACACGGATTTGTTTTGTTTGTTTGGGCAATATTGTTCGCAGCCCATTAGCGGAGAATATGTTCCGTCATTTGGCTGAACAAGCTAACGTGGGCGATAAATACGAAGTCGATTCGGCAGGCACCTCTGGTTGGCATGAGGGGGAGCAGCCCGACCGACGCATGCGGCGCGTGGCCGCCGGCCATGGTTTCAAATACGATGGTAGAGGTCGGCAGTTCAAGCTGCGCGATTTTGATAAATTTGACTTGGTCATTGCCATGGACTCTGATAACCGCACAAATTTATCGCGATTAGCCCGCTCGGAAGAAGAGAGAGCCAAAATCCATTTGATGCGTGAATTTGACCCCCAGGGCAGCCCCACCGCCCCGGTGCCTGATCCCTATTATGGCGGCATCGATGGCTTCGAAGAGGTCTTCCAGATTGTCAAACGCTCGTGCCAGGGATTGTTAGATGCCTTGGAGAGCGGTCAAATCGATTTTTGACGAGCTCGATTAGATCAGATATCTTAGCAAAATTGATGATTCCCCAACAGGTTACAACCTGGTTAGTTGAAAACGATTTTGGTGACGTTAATTCCAGCTATGCTGTGGCTGGTGGCTGTATTAACAATGGCCAAATTCTCAAAACTGTGTCAGGGAAATCATTTTTCTTGAAAACCAATCGCCGAGCACCCTCGGATATGTTTGCCAGGGAAGTTGAAGGACTTGAAGCTTTAAGGGTGGACGGTGGTCCCGTTGTTCCAGAGCCATACCTATTTGGAGGGGATTTCATTTTGCTGGAAGATCTTACTCCGTCATCTCCCAGCAGCGATTATTGGCCGGAGTTTGGGCGTCAATTGGCAACTTTACACAACCATAACAACTCCCAATTTGGGTTTGACCACGATAACTATATTGGCAGCACCCTCCAACCAAATCCCTGGACTGATAATGGGTATGAATTCTTTGGGGCGAGTCGTTTGATGTATATGACGCGCCTTGCACGAGATCGCAACTTGATGGGCAGCGACGATGCCCACCGGGTTGAGAAATTAGTCTCGAAGTTGCCAGATCTGATTCCCCAACAACCTGCATCGCTCATCCACGGCGATCTTTGGAGTGGCAATGCGACTAGCGATTCAAATGGTGAGCCAGCCATCATCGATCCGGCAACGCATTATGGCTGGGCTGAAGCTGAATTGGCTATGACGTCGCTTTTTGGCTCCTTCCCTGGTGCCTTCTTTGCAGCCTACGAAGAAGTGCGCCCTCTTGAAAACAGCTACCGCTCACGCTTTGCAATTTATAACTTATATCATTTGCTCAACCATCTCAACATTTTTGGGCGCAGTTATTTGGGGCAGGTGCAATCAATCATCCATCAATATTCATAAAATATCTGTGTTTATCTGCGTCCATCCGCGGTTAATAATATGTCAAACAAAGATATTCGCTTCGAACACATCAAAGTCAAAGATTTACAAGAATTTGCTGAACGCGTCTTGGGAAACTCGGTCAAGGGACAGTTCGTGCCTATCACCATGCAGCGTGCCATTGCCCACGCTAACAATCCCTACGCTGCTAAGAACGATGTCGCCTTGTTGGTAGCCATCGATAGTGACGAAGATGTAGTTGGATATTTTGGTATCTTGCCGCTATTGCTGCGCAACGGCGATGAGTTCTTCAAAGCCAATTGGTTTACCACCTGGTCGGTTTCATCAAAGGTACGCGGCCGTGGGGTTGGCGCGCAGTTGATGGCTGAAGCGCTCAATCTCAAGCAGGATTACCTGATTGTGGGCAGTGTACATGCCCGGCGAGTTTGCCAGAAATATGGATTCTGGGAGGGTTCCCCACTTACCTATTATTGGTTAGATACAACTGGCATGGGGCATCTTAATCCACTGGTGTGGGCGCGACGCGCCTATCGCAAATTGCTGCACGTGTTGCGCATTAATCGAGAAATTAAATTGAAGACTACTTTAATTGAGCGGATTGACAGTGGGGTTGGACCTGTTCTAAAGCGAATGTTCTACACCCTGATCACTGGCCCTCAGGTCAAAGTTTTGGCTGATATCCGCTTTGAAGAGGTGGATCAAATCCAAAGGGAGCCGGCCACTCCACTCAATCGTCCGCAGGTTGAACTACATCGCGGAGTTGATGCAGTCAATTGGATGCTCAAAAATCCCTGGGTGATTGGGAACGGCCGATCCATAACAGAAGAAATGGATTATTTCTTCAGCGATACTCGCCCTCTGTATCGTTTGATTGCTTTGGATGTATTTTCTCCCGAAGATGAGTATAAAGGCTTTGCAGTCTTCTCGATATCACAAAAAGGCCACAAAATGGTGCTGCGAACCCTGGATTACTGCTTTACTCAACCATCAGACAAACGCTATGTCTTGGCTCTGGCAGTCCACTATGGGCGCCAATATTTAGCGGATATCATTGAAATTCCTGCAGAAGCCTCAGCGGAATTACACCCCAGCTTGATTGCAAAAATACTGCTCAACAAAAAAACTCGCATTTATCAGTGCATGCCTAAAGATGATCACAGCCCGTTGGCTCAGGCTTGGGAAGACATCACCCTCAAACTTGTTGATGGAGATATGGCATTTTCATAACCCGTTTCAAGCTTGTCCTGAGCCTGTCGAAGGGTTAGCATGTTGAACGTTACACGTTAGACTCTACTGCAAAAAGCCACCAAGCGAGTTTCCCGCTGGTATATGGGGGTGGTTGCGGAGCAACCACCCCCATATATTCTGGCGGAAGCCCTCGTCTGGCAGTTTTTTCAGTGGAGTCACGTTAGTTATGAAGAAACTATTATCACGCCTAATTGAACTAATTTCTAATCTGATCCCTTTGTGGCTTTACCCGGTTCTGATGAGACGGGTGAGCATTGATTTTTTCTACCATGCAGTCTCTGACGATCCCATGGAGCACGCCCGGCATCTTTACCCTATTGTGCCAGTAGATCAGTTTGAGCAGGCTTTAGATTACCTTCAACAACGATATCAATTTGTCTCCTACGACAAGGTTCATAATCACCGCCTAAAGGGGAATTTATTGCCTGTGAAAGCCACCCACCTATCTTTTGATGATGGTTTTGCAGCGTGCTTTTCTGTGGTCAGGCCAATCCTATTGCGGCGTTCAATCCCATGTACTTTCTTTCTATCCACGGACTGGATCGATAACCGGGCCATGTTCTATCGCAACAAAATATCTCTATGTGTTGACCGCTTGACCATCAACCCAGCACTGATTTCAAAGATCAATGCTTGGACACCGGATGACAAATCTCTTGAAACTACTATACGATGGCTCAAAGAACTGCGGTTGCCAGACATTGAACTCATTAACACGGTTTGCGATGCCTTGGATGTTGATTGGCAAAAATTCTTGGAAGAATTTCAACCCTATTTGACGATCCCACAGATTCAACAAATGCACGCAGAAGGATTCACCATCGGCGCACACACCAAGACGCACCGCAAATTGAAGGATCTGTCCGATGCAGAGATTGAAGAAGAGATCATCGAATCCTGCATGGCGATCAAGGAGATTACTGGTCAAGATGTTGTGCCTTTCTCCTTCCCTCACTCGGCCTTCGGAATCGAGCGTGGCTTGTTAGGAGACATTCGAGCTAGGCATCCATTTGTTGGACTGCTTTTTGATACCAAAGGTGTCAGGAAGGATGAAAACTACATCGTCAATCGCGTTTGGGCTGAGCGAGCGCTGACTCCTGAACGCAGATTGCATTCTCTTCCCGAAGTGCTGCACAACGCGTATCAGGAAGCCTGGATGGATGAAATGATGGACGCAGCACGCAGGATCAAAGCATAAGCTTTAGTATCATTTCTCAAATCTTGGGGGATAATCAGACAATAAATATCTTGTTATGTGAATTATTTCCTTAACAAAACCTAACCCAAACCTATAAAAATCTACATGGTTGTCTGACAATCTATTCAGTAAAATGCGTTTATTGCTGGTAAAACGGAGCGCATTACATTGATAGACGTTATTGGTAGCGAGCGAAAATCCCGACCCAATTCAATTGGCATATTATTGTTAAACACGGGTACTCCTGATGATCCCACACCATCAGCGGTGCGCCGATTCCTGGCCGAGTTCCTTTCCGATAAGAAAGTCATCTATTATCCGCGCTGGTTGTGGCTTCCCTTACTCTACGGGGTAATCCTGAATGTTCGACCGCGCCGTTCTGCACGCATGTATCATCGAATTTGGGGTGCTGAGGGTTCTCCATTACTCACAATTACACAGAGCTTACGCGATAAATTACATGTACAGCTTGCCGATTCCATTCCTGGGTATGTTCAGGTTGAGTTTGCCATGCGTTACGGTAATCCATCTATCCCCAATGTTTTGTCAAAATTTCAACAATCTAGGATTGATCACTTAATCATCCTGCCACTTTTTCCTCAATTTTCGGGTACGACGACTGGCACTACTGTGCAGCGTGTTTTTGATTCCCTCAAATCTTGGAACCGGTTGCCCAGTATCCAAGTTATTAGTGATTATCACCAGCATCCTGCATACATCGGGACTTTAGCAGAGAGCATCCGCTCAAATGCGACTTCTTATGACAAGTTGCTTTTCTCCTTTCATGGGATTCCGCAACGTTATGTGGATGCTGGCGACCCGTATGAAACTCAATGCCGGCGATCCGCTTCCTTAGTAGCCGAGAAGCTTGGTTTGCAACCGCAGGGGTGGCAGGTGGCTTTTCAGTCTCGCTTTGGCCCTGAGGCTTGGACGCAGCCATACACCGATCAGGTGTTGGAGTCTTTGGGAAACCAAGGAGTTGCAAAACTTCGGGTGGTTTGCCCAGGTTTTGCCATCGATTGCCTTGAAACATTAGATGAAATTGAACATGAAGGCCGAAAAACTTTTCAGCTGGCTGGGGGTGGGGAATTTTCCTATATTCCCGCGCTCAATGACACCAATGCGCACGTGAACGCGTTGACAGAAATAATTCTTAACTCGTGTTACGCACACGTAGCGTAATATCAATTCTTCAATCAGGAAATTATTTATGAGTAAAAATATTGTAATCATCGGCGGCGGCATCACAGGTTTGAGTGCCGCCTGGGAATTACAGAAACACGCTGGGGATAGTCTGCATATCACTCTTCTGGAGCGAGAGAATCAATGGGGCGGAAAAATCTCTACCAAAAAATTGATCACCCCCGAGGGAGATTCAATCAGTATTGATGGTGGCCCTGAATCCTTTGTCACCCGTAAACCCGAGGTGTGGGATCTGGCCCACGAATTAGGTATCCAAAATAAATTGACCGATCCTGGCAGTGAAACCAGCCACATGTATGTGCTCGATGGTGGCGTGCCCACACCTGTACCTTTGAGCCCAGCGGCATTTATTCGATCACCCTTGATGACTACCAAGGGTAAATTGCGCATGTTGGCTGAACCATTTATCCCTGCCAAACGAGATAATGCCGATGAATCCCTGGCAGAGTTTGCCAGCCGCCGTTTGGGGGTAGAAGCAATGGAGAAGTTCATCGGCCCGATTTTGGCGGGTATTTACAATACAGATCCCCACCGTCAGAGTATTCTGACCACATCGCCGATCATGCGGGAAATGGAAGCTGAATATGGCGGCCTGTTCAAAGGTGCGCTAGGTCGAATGCGGGCTGCGCGTAAGCAGAAAAATGAATCCAAACCGCCGCGTTTCATCGCTTTTGAGCAAGGTGCCCAAGATTTGATCGACGCATTGAGTGTGCAAATGGAAGCAAATGGAGCAGATCTTCGCCTAAACGTTGAAACTGTAAAGGTAGAGCCCCATGCAAATGGTTATGCTGTCACTCTTGGGGATAGTGAAGTACTGTATGCTGATGCATTGATTTTGGCGACGCCCGCGAACGCCTCTGCCCAAATACTTGATGGTGTAGGAACAGAAGTTTCAAGCATGCTTGAAAAAATTCGTCATGAAAATATCGGCACGATCTCATTGGTTTATCGTGCTGAAGATGTTCAGATGGCTAAGCGCATTCATGGGTTGATGGTGCCTCGCCGAGAGGGGCGTGCCATTGATGCGGTCACATTTACCTCATTGAAAATGCCAACTCGAGCACCCCAAGAATTATTATTGCTTCGAGTGTTCTTCGGCGGCGGCAAACCTGAATTGGTGGAATTTGAAGATGATGCCTTGCTATCGAAGGTTTCTGAAGAATTGGCTGATTTGTTGGGGATTGCCGCTGAACCCATTGAGATGGTTCCCTTCCGCTGGCCTTGTTCATTCCCTCAGGCAGATGTTGGTCATCTTGATCTAGTTGATGAAATAGAAAATCTGTTGCCAAAAGGAGTTTATGTGGCTGGCAGCTCTTACCGCGGGATTGGAGTTCCAGATTGTATACGGCAAGGACAACAGGCTGCTGACGATGTTGTGAATTACCTCGCTCTCTAAAGCGAGTTTTATCAAACTTTATTGCACAAAAGGATGATCTATGAAAACTGTTGCTCGAATTCTCAACAATATCCGCCTGGCATTCTTCCCGATTGCCTATGGCTTGAGTGGCGCCCTTATTGGTGGCACGTTAAACCGCATCATGATCGCTGAATTGGGTCTGCCGGCCACGTTGGTTGGTTTCTTCTTTGCAGTCCCGCTGCTGATCTCCCCGATCCGCGTTTGGTTAGGATATCGCTCGGATGGTTTCCCCCTTTTCGGCCGCCGCCGAGAACCCTATATTGTCATCGGCGCACTCTTAATTGGCTTGGGAATTATCTCCGCCGTAGTGCTCTTGGTAAATATCGCCCAAACATCGCTTGGGTTGTTTGTCGGCGGATTATTGGCATTCGTTCTATATGGCATTGGCCGCAACTTAGGGCATAACACATTCCAGGCTCTTCTTTCTGATCGCTTCAGTGGGCACCAGAAAGCACGTGCGATCACACTCTATGAAGTGGCAACTTTATTGGGTTTGGTTGCTGGGGCCGGTGGCTTAGGCGCCGCTTTAGAAGAATATGATCCTGCACGGTTGCTTAGTGTGGCCATTGGCGTTGCTGCTGTTGTTTTAGCATTAGCGACTTTTGCTGCCCTTTGGCAGGAACCACGCGGTGATAAGCTCGAAGCTGCTGCCGAAAAAGCCCGTGAGATCCCTTTCAAGAAAGTTCTCACCGATTACGTGTTTTCTGACCCTCAGGTGCGCACCTTTTTTGCCCTGGTATTCTTTACTTTTGTGGGCACTTTAGCCCAAGATGTGCTGCTCGAGCCTTATGGTGCGCTCGTTTTGAATATGTCTGTGGGTGAAACTACTCGCCTGACTGCCTTTTGGGGTGTCGGTGTGATGATCGCCATGCTGCTTTCGGGCGCTATTTTGGTCAAGTGGCTGGGCTTTATGCGCTTGATGCGCATTGGTATGATTTCGAGCATCATCGTCTTTATAGGTCTGATCGTGTCTGGCTTGATGGGCAACCCAGGCTTGTTCAAAGGTTTGGTCTTTGTGATGGGTTTTGGCACGGGTCTGGCTGGAGCCGGGATGCTGACCGGCGTGATCTCGTTTACAACTGCCATTCGCGCCGGTATGTTGATGGGCGTTTGGGGTGTGGCTAATATGGTCGGTCACGCTTTTGGCAGCTTGATGGGAGGCGGCATCGTAGATTTGGTTCGCAGCCTGACTGGCGGAAACGCTTTTGCAGCCTATGGCACAGTATTTGCCCTGGAAGTGGTCATGCTCTTAGTCGCCCTCTATCTTTCAACTCGCTTGGATGTTGAAGAATCTCAGGCTTATGCTGAAGCGCAAATTTTGGTGGCCGCAGATTAGGCCGTGTTGACATTTGGGAATTTCTCTCTTGAAATGGATGAATTCGTAACCGGGTTCGCACTCCTAAAAAGCCTTGAAATGTCAACACTACCTAGTAACTGATGTTACGCAACCTTAATAGAATCTCCCTGGAAATAGGGAGGTGGGGGGCTTTGTCCCCACCCCCTATTTCCAGGTAAACCTCGCTACATGTGCGTAACTTGAGTTAGTAATAATCATTGGGAAACTGGATTGTTGATCTTAAAAACAGATACGGCTCCTCGAAGGAGCTGTATCTGTTTTTAAGATCAACAAGATAACAAGATGTGCTGGTTCTCTGGGAATCTCCGTGGCTAGGGGCCACATTTGGGGGGAGGCCTCTTACGGCAAATTCCATAGAACCGATGTGTTGTTATCAACAATGATTGACAGTATTGCTATAATTATCAGAGCCAGGTCAACCATCGATGGAAATAGGAGCCTAAACCCTGATGAATAACCCTAATCAAGATTTCTCAATTGAAAACATGGATGATGCCTTTGAAGAATTCCGTAAGGATTATCCGTGTTTTGATTCAACAAGAATTATTGATGAACTTCGTGAGCGTGAATACAGCCGCCTCGATCGGCTCAATCAGGTTTATCTGGATTACACCGGTGGGGGGTTATATGCGTCTTCGCAGTTACGCCAGCATATGGAATTGCTCGAAGAAGGAGTCTTTGGCAATCCGCATTCTAAGAATCCTACATCGCTAGCTATGACGCATCTTGCTGAGCAGGCACGCAGTTATGTGCTTCAGTATTTCAACGCTAATCCCGATGAATATACCGCCATTTTCACACCAAATGCCAGTGGAGCCTTGAAGCTGGTTGGCGAGGCTTATCCCTTTCATCCAGGCGGACGTTTTCTTCCCGCCTTTGATAACCATAACTCTGTGAATGGCATTCGGGAATTTGCGCGCGCGAAAGGAGCCAAAGTTACCTATATGCCAACGGTGTTGCCCGAGCTGCGGTTCGATGACCAAGCTTTGAATGCTGAACTAGATCGAGTGCAACCTGAAAGCTTCAACTTATTTGCCTATCCTGCCCAATCGAATTTCACAGGAGTGCAGCATTCCCTGGAGTGGATTGAAAGAGCACATGCCAAAGGTTGGGATGTCATCCTGGATGCAGCGGCTTTCGTTTCAACCAATCCGCTCGACCTGGGTCAATGGAAACCTGACTTTGTGCCGCTCTCTTTTTATAAGATGTTCGGATACCCCACTGGGATGGGGTGTTTGCTGGCTCGAAAGAGCACCCTCAAGAAGCTCCAGCGGCCCTGGTTTGCGGGCGGAACGATCTCGATCACATCAGTTCAAGGCGAAGGGTGGCACTATCTATTGGAGAATGAAGCCGGCTTTGAAGATGGCACGATAAATTTTCTGAATCTCCCCGCAGTTGAAATTGGTCTGAGGTATCTTTCCAAAATCGGAATAGAAACCATCCACGAGCGTGTTGAATGCTTGATAGCCTGGCTGCTCGACCAAATGACGGCCATTCGTCACAGCAATGGTACACCGTTGGTACAAATCTATGGTCCCACCGACACGAAGGCGCGCGGCGGCACCATTGCATTTAATTTGAATGACCCTGAAGGGGTGCGTCTCGATTACCGTAAGATTGAAGCCCTGGCAAACCTCGAAAACATCTCTCTTAGAACGGGTTGTTTTTGCAATCCTGGCACAGGCGAGATTGCTCACGACCTAATTCGAGAGGAAATGAGCCAAGCTTTCAATCACGCTGAACCCATGTCCTTTGATTCATTCTATGACTGGGCACGCACTGAGCACAATCTCTATCCCAGTGCCATCCGAATTTCAGCAGGCATTGCCACAAATTTTGCTGACATCTACCACTTCATAAATTTCATTAGCAAGTTTGTTGACAAACCCGAAGCGGATGTTGAATCTGTTGAGGCGGAATACCCAATCTACAATTTGATGCGGGACAGCGCATAAAATAATCTTGCAACTTGTCTAAAGCGCAGTTCGGATGGGGGAGTGATTAACCTTTTGATGTTAAACAACCAATGAGATCTGTCTGGAAATAGAGGGTGGGGTCATTGCCACTACCCCCTATTTTCAGAGAAAACTCGCTAGGCGAGCGTATATAAATAACCTAAAGAGATTGCAAGGTCAACCCAATGAAATTCGGACAATTTTACTTGCAATTTGGGTAGATATCAGCTATACTGTGTGTGATTGTGGGTGAAAGTGGTTAAAAGTGGTATATTTGTAGTTGCAGGCGCCGGGCATTCCGGCGTTCTGCTCTTAATATCGAGTTAGAACATATGTTTCTAGGACAGTACCGCCACACACTTGATGAGAAAGGACGCTTGACAATTCCGGCGCGTTTTCGAGAGGAGTTGTCCGGTGGCGCGTACCTGACCCAAGGTTTTGAAAAAAATCTCCGTTTGCTCACAGAACCAGCCTTTGAAAGAATTTCCGAAAAGTTGAATGATATGAAAACTACCGATCCTATGGCCAGAGAGTTGCGGCGCTTGATCTTTGCCACCGCTAGCCAGGTTGATCTCGATAGCGTTGGGCGCATCTTGATTCCTCAGTTCTTGCGAGATGTTTCCAACCTGGATGGCGAAGCTGTTATTGTTGGCGTCGGTGAAGGTGTAGAGATTTGGTCGCCAGGAGTCTGGGAAGGTCAAGTCACTCAATTGAGTGATGTGGATGCTAATTCAGAGCGTTTCTCTGATCTCGATCTCTAAAATCATAAATTTTATTTTCTAGTTGGATTCTATCAAATAACTCGACAATGGACAAATCATCCAACTACAAAAAAACTCAAAAAGATGCACGATCCTGTACTTTACCAAGAAATTATACAAGCATTGCGCCCCCGTGATGGCGGTTTCTATGTCGATGGTACAGTAGGAGCAGGTGGCCATTCATGGGGAATTCTAGAGGCCAGTTCACCCAGTGGAAAATTATTAGGATTTGATCTTGATCCTCAAGCCTTGGATCTGGCCCGGGAGCGGTTATCCCTTTTTGGGGATCGCGCAACCCTGGTGCAGGAATCTTATTCCACTTTGGGCGTGCAGCTTGAATCCTTGGGATGGGATTCCGTTCATGGAATTTTGCTAGACCTTGGCCTTTCATCCATGCAGCTTGATACGCCAGAGAGAGGATTCTCCCACCGTTTTGATGGCCCACTGGATATGCGCTTTGATCCTGAGGCTGAAATCAAAGCCGCAGATTTGGTCAATAACCTGCCAGAAAAAGATTTAGCTAATATTATCTATCGATACGGAGAAGAGCGTCATTCTCGGCGAGTTGCTCGAGAAATTGTTGCTGCCCGACCGATACATACCACAAAGGAATTGAAAGATATTATCCAAAAAAATGTACGTAAAGGCCGGTCTCGAGTTCATCCTGCGACGCGCACATTTCAAGCTTTGCGCATTGCAACCAATCAGGAGCTAGATACAGTTGAAAGCGTCCTCCCTCAAGCTGTAACTGCCCTTGCAACAGGCGGTCGCTTGGTGGTGGTCTCTTTTCACTCTTTAGAGGATCGCATCGTCAAGCATTTTTTCAAACAAGAAAGCAGAGATTGCATTTGCCCACCTGAAAAACCGATTTGTGATTGCGATCATCAACCAACCCTAAGAGTGGTTACGCGAAAGCCAATCCGGCCTGAAGAGGTTGAAGTTGAAGCGAATCCACGAGCACGGAGTGCCCGTCTCAGAGTCGCCGAGAAACTGTAAACATGGCATAAGACTTGCAAAGAGAATAACTGCGGATCGTGAATGGCGAAATAATAATAATTTTGTATTCGCAATTCGTTATTAGAAATTATCTATGGATCGTGTACTCAACTTTACTCAAGCTTATTCCCAAGCCCCGTGGCGAAAACAGTTACAGGGGATTGGTATCTTTTTAATTGTTTTGGTAGTTGTTTTATTGGCAGCCGGAATTTTCATTAGCGTAACGGCGAATACAGCGGCCATGGGAAAAGAAATCCAACGACATCGCCTCGAAATTGAAGCTCTTGATTATGAAATTGCAAACAAAGAATCGCAATTAGCAATTTTGACCTCGTCAACTATTTTGAAACAACGCGCGATCGAGATGGGATTTCGTATGGTAGACCCAGAGAAAATAATTTATATTCAGGTCCCTGGATATGCTGGTCGAAATTCAGTACTGTTTGCTGAAGCTTCACAACCTACTATGGTTCCAGTGCCAGTAATCTCATCAGAATTTACTCAATCATGGGTAGATTGGCTCGTACAACAATTTAGAACACCGCTTATTCCGCTAGCAGAAGTAGGGCCATGATGGAGAAGCACCGATTTCGTTACGCGACTTTGGGGATAGTTTTCGCCATTTTTGGCATTGCTATCATTCTGCGGTTATTCCAAATTCAGGTTGGTGCACCTAACGAGAAAATCCAAGTTTATGAGGATTTCGATGGTAAAGAGTGGGTGACACTGACCCCAGCGCGTGGGGATATTTATGATCGTCATGGAAGTTTATTGGCTGGTAGTCAATTAATATACGAAGTGGCTATTGAGCTCAACGAAGTTATCAATCCAACGACAATTGCATTGGTCACAAGTGTTGAATTAGAACTCAATTATCATGATGTTTTCCTAAAAGCTAATCAAAAGGCGAGTGAGGCACCTAAAACACATATCACCCTTAATTATTTTGTGTCCTACGAAAAAGCACAAAAATTAATGGAATTGCAGAATCAACTGTACGAAAATCCTAAAGAAGCAGGCGCCAGTAATGATGGCATAATTCACAGCCTCTCTGGATTGGTTATTACGCCTCGTTTAGATCGTAGTTATCCCGAAGGCGATTTGGCTTCGAATGTCATTGGTCTTGTAGATAAAGAAGGCAGCAGTCATAATGGCGTTGAAGAAAGGTTGCAGTGGCTATTATCTGGTGTCGAGAAACAAGAGATTATATCTGCTGACCCCTATCGGGCAATGGACTTGCCCGAGATTACGGATGGCGCCAGCCTCGTTTTGACTATTGATCGAGAAATCCAAGATGCTATGGAGGAGTTATTAGAGCATCATATGGGCGTGAGCGGTGCCTATGCCGGCAGCATTATCGTTATGCATCCTCGAACTGGCGAGATTTTGGCGATGACTTCCACACCGCGTTTGGATTTGAGCGGCGAATGGAATGTTGATGAGATATACCAAGAAGGCCATACTTTCAACATGGCTATTGATGGTTATGAGCCTGGATCAGTATTCAAGATCATTACCATGGCCGCTGCTTTAGATTCTGGAGTAGCAACCCCCGAAACTCCCTTCACAGATACCGGTGGACTTGAAGTCGAAGGCTGGACAATCCGAAACTGGAACGGAGGCGCTTGGGGACCGCAAACCATGAAAACATGTATGGAGCACTCCCTGAACGTGTGTTTAGCGTATATCGCTACCGAACTTTTGGGTCAAAATCGCTTCTATGACTATGTTAGAGCATTTCAGTTTGGACAACCAACAGGTATTGAACTCGCTTGGGAATATGGTGGTAACGTTCGCTTTAACAATGAAGATGATTGGCATCTCATTGACCTGGCGACTAACTCGTATGGCCAAGGTATAGAAGTTACGCCAATCCAAATGCTGCGAGCGGTTTCCGCAGTAGCTAATGATGGAAAAATGGTTACACCGCATATATTGAAAGCCGTGATCAATAACGGGCATCAATACACCTTTGAGCCGGAAGTGGCCGGTTCACCGATATCGAAGCAAACCGCTCATACACTCTCAAATATGTTAGCCCAGATTGTTGAAAGCGAATCCTATACAGATATGCCAGAAAATTACCGGGTTGCTGGAAAAACAGGTACAGCCACAATTTACAATGACTCTCGTACGAACACATCGTTTATCGGGTGGGGTCCTGTAGATGATCCACAATTCATGGTGTACATATGGCTAAATAAGCCAACATCATCTCAATGGGCATCACTTGTAACTGGCCCAATTTTCCGAGATGTTGTCGAGAGATTAGTAATTCTGATGGACATTCCACCAGATCATGTTCGTCATAGCTTGACTGCTGATTAATGTAAAGCGTAATGTTGACTTTAGGTGATATTCTCTTCGCTCTTATCGATCAACGCCCCGAATGGGCAAATCAGGTGATCACCGATGCCGTTGTGGACTCACGTCAGGTGATTCCTGGTGCCCTCTTTGTTGCTATGCCCGGAGAGAAGGTCGATGGTCATAGTTTTGTTGATAAAGCGTTTGGCCACGGCGCAAGCATCGCTTTTGTTCAGAAAGATTTACCAGAAGAGATTTCGGTACTGGATTTGCGAGGGAAATCACATCTTGATCGGGCAATTATCCCTGAGATTCCCTTTGCCCTTAGAGTAGATGACACACTTTTAGCATTACAGAAGGTGGCTCACAGTTGGCGTCGTCAGTTAGATATTCGAGTTATTGGTATCACTGGAAGTGTTGGTAAATCTACAACCAAAGAATTAGTTGCTTCTGTTTTAGATCAGCGTTATAGCACACTTAAAAATTCTGGCAACTTGAACAATGAAATTGGTTTACCACTTACAATGTTGCGCCTGAGTGCGGGGCATCGCCGGGCAGTCTTGGAAATGGGTCTTTACGTGCCAGGCGAAATCGCTTTTCTATGTGATTTGGCTCAACCGCAAATTGGCGTTATCACTAATGTTGGCACAGTTCATGCTGAGAGAGCCGGTTCCCAAGAAGCCATCGCGCGTGGGAAAGCTGAACTTGTCGAAGCTTTGCCATCTGATCCCGAAGGTGTTGCCATTCTCAATTATGATGATCCTTTGGTAAGAGCAATGGCAGAGAAAACTCAAGCCAGAGTTTTCTATTATGGCTTAGATTCAAGAGCAGATCTTTGGGCAGATCAGGTAGAGGGGTTGGGGTTGGATGGCATCCGTTTTCGCCTGCATTTTCACGGTGAAACTCTTCATTTGAGAGTTCCCCTTATTGGTCGCCACTCTGTCCATACGGTTCTTCGAGCTGCTGCGGTCGGGTTGAATGATGGTCTAACCTGGCAAGAAATCATCAATGGATTACGTTCTGGTCATACGCAATTACGACTGGTGGCCGTGCGTTCCAGGAGCGGAGCATTGTTATTAGACGATACGTATAACGCTTCCCCGCAATCTTCATTAGCAGCCTTGAATATGTTAGATGAAATGGAAGGCCATAAGATTGCGGTGTTGGGTGATATGCTGGAGTTAGGTCAGTATGAAAAGGCTGGACACTGGAAAATTGGCCTGCGCGCTGCTGAAGTTGCTGACGCAATTTTGACGATTGGAGAACGCAGCCGGCATATTGCAGAAGCAGCGCGTAGCACAGGTTTCTCAAATCAGGATCTTGTTGAGTTTGAAAACAGCGATCAAGCTATTGAATACTTACAAGACATTTTGCACGAAGATGATGTTGTCCTAGTGAAGGGCTCACGTGGCATGCGCATGGATCGCATTGTAGCAACCTTGGAGGCACGTTAATGGCCCAAACCACTTTAGCTTTGGCTCTAGCAGGATTTAGTTTCTTGCTGACAGTGATTTGGGGACCGCCTCTTCTGCGCGTTTTACGAAACTTTAAAATGGGTGAGCAAATACGCGTAGATGGCCCTGAAAGACACTTTTCCAAGTTGGGTACTCCAACAATGGGTGGTGTTATGGTCGTCTTGCCGGTTGCCCTGATCACAATATTGCTAAATGCTGCCTCTTTCATCGGCCCAACGGAAGTGCTAGGCACTTCGGTGTTACTACCCCTTGGGGTCTTGATCCTGTTTTCCTTGATTGGTGTGGCTGATGACTGGGAAGGCTTGCGAGGTCGCCGCCGCGGTGAAGGTATGCGTGCGAGGACCAAGCTCATTCTTCAGATAATTGTGGCTTTTGGCGCATCCTATGGGCTTTATCATTTCCTCGATGCACCGCATTTATATATGCCAGGATTTAATATCGATTTTAGGGTTGGTCTGTGGTATTTCCCCATTGCAATGTTCCTTATTGTAGGGTTTTCCAACGCCGTTAACCTGTCTGATGGTTTAGATGGCTTAGCAGGGTTGATCTCGGCAACTGCATTTGTAGCTTATGGCGGCATTGCGGTTTTGCAAGGTCAGATCTTCCTGGCGCGGTTTTGTTTCACTTTGGTGGGCGCTCTGTTTGGGTTTTTATGGTTCAACGTCCACCCGGCACAATTATTCATGGGTGATACGGGATCCCTTGGATTAGGCGCTACGCTCGCCGTTGTAGCTTTAATGACTGGCCAATGGGGAGTTCTGCCAATTATTGGCATCATCCCGGTCAGTATTACTCTGAGTGTGATGATCCAAACGGGTTATTTTAAACTAACTAAACGTTTATACGGTGAAGGCAGGCGGGTATTTAAAATGGCCCCGCTGCATCACCATTTTGAACTTTCTGGCTGGAGCGAAACACAAATTGTACAGCGATTTTGGTTGATTAGTTTGATGGCAGCCATGATAGGCGTTGCTTTATCCGTAGCATAATGAAGAATATAGATTGGAAAGATCAACGAATATTGATAATCGGGGCGGCACGTCAGGGAACAGCCCTGGCGCGCTATTTGATTGCACATGGTGCACATGTGATCCTCAATGACCATCGCAATCCTGATGATTTAGCTGTTATTAGACAGTCTTTAAAAGATCTGCCCATTGAATGGGTTCTGGGCAGCCACCCATTGGAATTATTGGATCATGTGGATTTAGTTTGTGTGTCTGGCGGCATACCATTGAATTTGCCAATTATTGTAGAAGCTCAAAATAGGGATATGCCGCTCTCCAACGATTCACAGATCTTTCTAGATGCTGTTCCGTGCAAAGTGATTGGGATCACTGGTTCTGCTGGTAAAACGACCACAACGTCATTGGTTGGCCGAATTACCGAAGAATCTGTCAACGTTCAACCTTCATCGATCAACCGAATTTGGGTGGGCGGTAATATTGGCAACCCTTTGATTACTAATGTCGATGAAATTGTGCAAGATGATTTGGTTGTAATGGAGTTATCTAGCTTTCAACTTGATTTGATGACCTGTTCTCCAGATGTTGCTGCAGTGCTGAATGTGACCCCGAACCATCTCGACCGTCATGGAACTATGGAAGCCTATACCGCTGCGAAGAAGCGAATTTTGGACTTTCAGAATCCTGGTGACACAGCTATCTTAGGTCATGATGATCTTGGGTCTTTGGGATTCGCTGACTTTGTTCGGGGTGATTTGTACACCTTTGGCATGGCGCGCCCACCCAAAGGTCGGTTTGGAACATTCCTGCAAGATGGCTGGATCACACTTTGGGATCGAGACTCCTCTCAAAAACTACTTCCTATAGAATCGATCCAACTCCGAGGTGCGCATAATTTGTTGAATGTTTTGGCTGCCTGTGCCATCGCATCTGCTGTAGAAATTCCGGCTGGTGTCATACAAGCTGGTGTAGAGAAGTTTAAGGGCGTAGCCCATCGATTGGAGTATGTTCGATCCTGGGGTGGTGCGGATTGGTACAACGATTCGATGGCCACAGCGCCTGAGCGAGCAATTGCCGCGATCAATGCATTTGACGAACCGATTGTGTTGTTAGTCGGCGGGCGGGACAAAAACTTGCCCTGGGCAGAACTTGCGGCAGTCGCTGGACAAAGGGTCGATCATTTGGTTATTTTTGGTGAGGCATCCGATGTAATATCCCATGCTATGAATGAAGCAAATCATGTTGAGCGCCCTTATACTACAGCAATTTGCCAAGGTTTGTGCGAAGCGGTCAAAGTTGCTGCAGAAGTTGTTGATCCTGGAGATGTTGTGCTACTTGCCCCAGGTGGAACGAGTTTTGATGAATTTATAGATTTTTCTGAAAGAGGAGAATATTTTCGAAAATGGGTCAACGAGTTAGTGTAGCCACCCGAAGAAATGCGAAACGTTCGGGGAACAACTGGCCATCCCCACGTTTGAATATTGATGTGCCTCTAATTTTGGTGATTCTGACCTTAGTTGGTTTTGGATTGCTGATGATGCATTCGGCTAGTTGGAACGCTTCTTTGCTGCTAACCAAGGATAACGTTGAAGGTAGCTCGACAACGTATCTTTTCTACCGCCAACTGCGCTGGTTGGGAGTGGGGTTTGTGGCATTGATAGCTCTTACATGGATAAACTATCATCGTTGGCACTATCTATCTATTATTGTAATGGGTGTGACACTGGTCTCATTGTTGGGTGTGTTGATCTATGGTGAAACTGTAGATGATGTCACCCGCGCATATTTTGAAGGCTCCATTCAACCCTCCGAATTGGCTAAATTTGCCATTGTGGTGTATTTAGCAGTATGGCTAAATGCCAAACGAGATCAATTATCTGATCTCGGTTATGGTTTATTCCCATTAGCAATCATTGTTGGGATCACAGGAGGTTTGATCTTGCGCCAACCTGATTTGAGCGCTGCGGCTATGGTGTTGATCTTGGGTGGCACCATGTATTACCTGGCAGGCAGTGATGCCATACAGACAGGTATCTTGTTCTTGGTGACAGGATTGGCAGGCTTCTTCGTATTGCGCTTTAATCCCACTGATAACAATCGTGTTGCAGTATTCAAAGATGGTTGGAACGACATTCTTGCTTCATCTGATCATGTGAAGCATTCATTGGTAGCTTTCGTGCGCGGCGAATGGATCGGCGTAGGTATTGGTCACGGAACATCTAAACTGACCACATTGCCATTTCCACATACGGACAGTGTTTTCGCAGTAATTGGAGAGGAAACCGGTGTTATAGGTGCCGCGTTTGTCGTCATTCTCTTCGCGATTATATTCTGGCGTGGACTTGTCATTGCAAATAATGCCCCAGATGGCTTGGGATCGCTGCTGGCAGCCGGGCTGACGTTGTGGATTACTTTAGAAGCATTTATGAATATGGCTTCACTGCTTGGGCTGATGCCATTTGCTGGTAATACGCTGCCCTTCTTTAGTATTGGCGGTTCAAACCTGGTAAGCACAATGGCAGCATTAGGTATTGTCTTGAATATTTCGCGTTTATCCGAACGCAATCAAGTTGAAGAATCACGGAGGAATTTTGGTGCGATTGTTGATTTGCGCAGGTGGAACCGGTGGAGGCGTATATCCCGCCCTCGCCGTACACGAAGCGCTCGTCGCCGGTCACGATGATTTACAAGTATTGTGGGTCGGTGGAGAAGGTGGCATGGAGGCTGACTTGATCGCCAAAGCAGCAATACCATTTGAAGCTATTCCTGCAGCGGGTGTACATGGTGTGGGGTTACGAACCTTGCCAGGTAACATTATGCAGTTAATCCGCGGATTTTTTGCTTCCCGAAAGATCGTCCGACGTTTTCACCCAGACGTGATGTTATTTACAGGTGGTTACGTTGCCCCACCGATGGCTTTAGCGGGTATGCGTATCCCTTCTGTGCTTTATGTCCCTGATATTGAACCAGGATTGGCTTTGAAAACACTAGCGCGGTTTGCTGATCGTATTGCTGTGACTGCAGAAGATTCGCGCTCATATTTTCCCAAACACAAAGGTGTAGTTGTGACTGGCTATCCTACCCGACGAGAAATCCTTTCATGGGATCGTCAGCAAGCTCAAAAAACTTTGAATTTACAGAGTGATTTGCCAACATTATTGGTATTTGGTGGCAGCAAGGGCGCCCGTTCGATCAACCGAGCCATATTCTCAGTTTTGCCCGAGTTGTTATCTGAAATGCAGATCGTCCATATCACCGGTAAGTTGAACTGGTCAGAAATTGATCAAGTTTGTAAGGGACTTACTCCAGAGCAGGGAGAACGCTTTCACCCATATCCGTACCTGGACGATGAGATGGGCGCCGCCTTCGAGGCAGCTGATTTGGTTCTATCTCGAGCAGGAGCATCTAGTTTGGGCGAGTTTCCTCTCTTTGGGTTGCCCGCCATATTGGTGCCTTATCCCTATGCTTGGCGTTACCAGAAAGTCAATGCAGAATATTTGGCTCAACAGGGTGCAGCTGTCATCGTAAATGACGAAGAGTTACCAAAGCGTATCGTTCCTCTTGTAATTGACCTGATGTGCGATACTGGCCAACTCGCTGGGATGAGAGTCGCGATGCAGTCGTTGAATAAACCTGACGCGGCATTAGCAATTGGTATGGAAATTATAAAGGTTGCCCATACCGCAGGAAGTGAACAATGATTAGTTTCACCGTTGTATTTTTCATGTTTATGTTCTTCTTCGCCTTGATTGGGGGTTTGCGCGGATGGGCTAAGGAATTGTTGGTTACCTTCAGTGTCGTACTAACCTTGTTCCTGGTGTTTGTGCTCGAGAGATACAGTGCTAACGCAGTCGTTCCATTTAGCGACCTTGATGCCCAATTGCAGGGAGCAAGCATCCAAGTGATTGAACCTCAATCAGTAACGCCATTTGATGCGCTTGATGAAGGAACTCAAAACAATTTTCAACGTCAATTTTGGATCCGAACAGTCGTTTTGGTCACCTTAGTCTTTTTTGGTTTCCAAACGCCTTCCCTTACACGTTTGGGTGGTACTGCCCGAAGGGAAAAAATTCAAGACTTTTTATTAGGATTGTTTATTGGTGGCATAAATGGCTACTTTATTATTGGAACAATCTGGTCGTACATGCATTCGGCGCATTATCCCTTTGCGCCATATATTATTGCACCAAATGGGAATGATCCCTTGATTGATACTGCCAATGCACTTGTCAATATCCTGCCGCCCGTATGGCTTGGCACATCGCCAGGGATTTTCCTTGCGATCGGTGTGTCATTCTTATTTGTTTTGGTGGTGTTTATTTGATGCAACACGTTCACTTTATTGGGATCGGGGGAACTGGCCTGTCCGCCATTGCCAAAGTGCTGCTGGAAAGCGGCTACTCGGTCAGTGGTTCTGATCAGGAGTATTCCCCCTTGGCCAAAGCTGTCGATGCTGCCGGAGCACAGGTTTTTATAGGCCATCAGGCATCCAACGTGAACGGTTCTGATATTGTAATCCGCTCCTCGGCGGTACCTGACGATAATCCTGAAGTCCAGGCAGCTCTTGAGAAAAGCATTCCTGTACTCAAACGGGCTGATTATCTGGGCAGTTTGATGGAAGGCCGCCAGGGCATTGCAGTTGCAGGATCACATGGAAAAACCACGACTACGGCGATGTTGGCCTGGGTTCTAACTGCCCTCGACCAGGATCCCACCTTCATTGTTGGTGGTGTCGTTTCAAATCTTGACACCAATGCACGCGCAGGCAAAGGTGATGCCTTTGTGATCGAGGCTGATGAATATGATTATATGTTTTTGGGACTAAAACCCAAAATTGCAGTGATAACCAATGTGGAACACGACCACCCCGACATTTTTCACACCCCTGAGGTATTTCGACGGGCCTTCCTGGATTTTGTAAGGGTTCTGCCTCCTGATGGAATTCTTTTAGCATGTGGCGATGATCCTGGAGCCTCAGACATTATGACTAATGCTTCTAAATCAGGATACCAGGTGATAAGCTATGGCATCGAATCTAGTCATTATGATTACTTTGCTGACAACATAGTGATTAATCATTTTGGCGGCTTTGATTTTGACATGCTCCACGATGATAGCCTTGTCACTTCAGTCTCTCTACAGGTGCCTGGAGATCATAATGTCAAAAATGCGTTAGCATCATTGGCCGTGATAGATCAGATGGATTTACCTGTGATCGATGCTGCTCGTGCTCTCGAAGAATTTATTGGCGCAGGTCGGCGTTTTCAGGTGATCGGTGATATTGATGGTGTCACCTTGATTGATGATTATGCTCATCATCCCACTGAAATAAAGGCAACTCTGGCTGCCGCCAAAGCTCGCTATCCTCATCGCAAAATTTGGGCTGTCTGGCAGCCGCATACATATAGCCGCACGAAAACTTTATTCAGTGAGTTCGTTTCATCTTTTGATGATGCAGATAGCGTACTCGTCACCGAGATTTATCGATCCCGCGAGCCCTTTGATCCAGAATTTTCTTCTATTCAAGTTGTGCAGGCAATGGACCATCTGAACGCATATTTTTCAGGCTCATTAGCCGATACAACTAAGAATTTGTTGGATAACTTGCGAACTGGAGATGTAGTACTCGTGCTCTCTGCAGGAGATGCAACTCAAATTTGTCAGGATTTGATGCAATTGTTATCTAAGCAAACTAAGAGCAAGAATCGATGACCAAGACAAAACGCAACTTCGAATCTGAAACGTTGACAATTTCTGCCTTACGCTTGGAAAGCACAATGAAACTGGCTCAGAAGCCAGATCGTAAAAAGCAGAAATCAAGATCGCAGGCGAGTCTGTTCTTCACCGAGGAATTGATACAAAAAATCATTGATCAAGTAAAAGCCATCTAGAAATTTATATGATCCCTGTAACCACCTTACCTCTCGATAGCTTGCGCTCCATTTTTGGCGATAACATGCAAACGGATGTGCCTTTAGCGCGCTATACGGCTGCCCGGGTAGGTGGTCTTGCCGATGTTCTCATCACGGTTAATTCAGCAAAAGAATTAGAAATGACCGCGAAAGAACTATGGGCCAAAGTTATCCCTTATCTCATTCTCGGCGGTGGATCAAATGTATTAGTTAGTGACGAAGGTGTAAGGGACGTGGTAATTTTCAACCGGGCGCGTGAGATCAGATTCGATGAAGATGCTTCGCATCCTGCTGTTTGGGCAGAATCAGGTGCCAATTTTGGCAGTTTGGCCCGAAGGGCAGCAAACAAAGGGTTATCTGGCTTGGAGTGGGCGGCAGGAATTCCAGGAACTGTTGGTGGCGCCGTGTTCGGCAATGCAGGCGCTCATGGTGGAGATGTGGCAGGCTGCTTGGAAATGGCAGAAATCTTGCATCAAGACGGACGCAAAGAAAATTGGACGACTGAAGAGATGGATTACTCCTATCGCACCAGCCGATTGAAGCGCGAAAATTTGCCAGATGTAATTTTGGCAGCGAGTTTCTCTCTGGAGCATAGTTTTGCCGAGGAAGTTCAGCGGCAAATGGATGAGTTTTCTGCATTCCGTCACCAGACACAACCTCCTGGAGCAAGTATGGGCTCAATGTTCAAAAACCCTCCTGGCGATTATGCTGGACGTTTGATAGATGAATCTGGTATCAAAGGTACTCGTGTCGGTCAAGCCGAAATCAGCCCCTTGCATGCTAATTTTTTCATCAATCATGGAGATGCTTCTGCGACAGACATTTACAAACTGATTGTGTTTGCACGGGATACTGTGTCTAAGAAATTTGATGTCAATCTTGAGTTGGAAATTGAGCTAGCTGGAGATTGGAATTTGGCTATTGGAAAATAGGTTTATGACAGATAAATTGAAAGTAGGCGTTATATTTGGCGGTCGTTCGGGAGAGCATGAAGTTTCCCTAATGTCGGCGCGTTCTGTCCTAGCTGCGCTCGATCTTGATAAGTATTTAGTCACTGAAATTGGTATCACCCATGATGGAACCTGGTTAGTAGGAGAGAATGTGTTGGACAGCTTTGTGAACGGCAAAACCGACCATCTTACCCCTGTGACCATGCTGCCTGATCCCAATCGCAGTGGTATCTACGCCATTCATTCGGATGATAAAGGCGAAACTATTCAGCATTTACAAGATTTTGATGTGCTTTTTCCAATATTACATGGGACCTTCGGCGAAGATGGTACCTTGCAAGGTATGCTCGAGATGGCTAATGCGGCTTATGTCGGAGCCGGGGTTTTGGGTGCCTCAGTTGGCATGGACAAGGGCGTCTTTAAGGCAGTCATGCAAGCCAACGATATTCCCGTGGTTGATGGAATCATCGTTTTACGTAGTGAATTTGAGACTGGAATGGATGCCATTCTGGACGATGCTGAAAAAATGTCCGAGTACCCAGTTTTTGTGAAACCTGCCAACATGGGTTCGTCTGTGGGAGTGAGCAAGTGTTCAAATCGCTCAGATCTGCTCGAAGGTTTGATGGATGCAGCGCGTTTTGATCGCCGAGTTTTGGTTGAACAAGGTATCAATGCTCGCGAAATTGAGCTGAGTGTTTTAGGGAATGATAACCCCCAGGCGTCTATCCCAGGTGAAATTCGGCCCGCGGCAGAGTTCTACTCATATGATGCCAAGTATCATGATAATCGCTCAGAGGCTTTTATTCCTGCAGAAATTCCCTCCGCAACGGCTGAAGAAATGCAACTTATCGCCGTAAAAGCATATCAAGCCATTGATTGCGCTGGAATGGCGCGGGTTGACTTTTTGTTAGACAAAGACAGTGGTGAGGTTTACCTCAACGAGGTCAACACTATTCCAGGGTTTACGCAGATCAGCATGTATCCCAAACTTTGGGAAGCCAGTGGATTGTCGTACCCTGAATTGGTTGATCGCTTGATCGAATTGGCTTTGGAACGACGCGCTGAGCGCGATCGCACCGAATGGCGCTATGAACGATAGGAGATGATGAAAAAGAAGCAGTCCAATACCCGGGCAGACCGTGTCCGGACGAAACGCCAAAATGGGAGTAAATCCTCTGCGCCCAAACGCCGTCGTAAGCAGAGTGATGCTGGGCGCGGGAATCCCCCAGTTATGGTGCGCGGGAACCGTGTGGATAATGCTGCAAAGCGCCCGAAGAAGAAAAAGAAACGCGTAAAACGACGCTATGATGTCGCTTTACCCACCCCAGGGGTTGAGGTGCGTTTGCCCGCCCTTCCCACAGTGCAATTTGGATGGCGACTACTTTCGTTCCTTTTGGTGTTGCTTCTTGGCGCTGCTCTATATTATGTGTTCAACTCGCCAACGTATCGGGTACATAATGTGCAAATTGATGGTCTTGCTCGATTCTCGACAGAAACGATCAGTCGTTCTATGCTCGTTCACAACGAACAAATTTTTTCGGTTGAACCAGAGAAATTAGAAGATCGAATTGTGGACACCTTTCCGGGAATTGTGTTTGCTTCCGTGCGAATAGGTTTTCCGGCTAGAGTAGAAGTAGAGATTGAAGAAAGAGAACCAATATTGATTTGGGAACAAGGTACAACCACGCAATGGGTAGATGCCCAGGGAATCTCATTCCCGCAGCGCGGGGAGGCAGATAATCTGGTTCGGGTAGTGGCAACAGCCTCACCCCCCGCACCGATAGTTTTGGAAGAAGAATCCACGGATGAGGGTATCAATGCCCTTCAGGTGCTCATGTTTCCAGAGACAGTGGAGTCAATTTTATCTTTGAGTGAACATGTTCCCGACGGGTCTCCGATAGTCTTCAACAATCCTCATGGATTTGGATGGCATGATCCACGAGGGTGGGTGGTGTATTTTGGAGTACAGACTGCGAGCGAAGAAATGGAGATGAAATTAGCCATGTATGACGCCGCAGTAAAACGATTGAAAGGAGAAGGAATAAAGCCAGCAATGATAAGTGTAGAGTACCTGCATGCACCTTATTATCGCCCGGAGCGTTGAAAATTATGGATGCGCCGATTATTGTTGGAATTGATGTAGGCACGACGAAAACCTGTACGCTGGTTGCTCGTATGGAGAACGAGCAGCAGGTGCGTATTCTTGGTGTGGGTATTGAGCCTTCAAAAGGGATGCGTAAAGGCTCAGTGGTCGATATGGATGCTGCTGGGAAAGCAATTGCGCGTTCGATCGAAAAGGCCGAACGAACTTCTGGGCTAGAGATTGAATCTGCTTTGGTGAGTATGTCTTGCACGGATGTATCATCAGAGAACAGTCAGGGTGTTGTGGGAATCTCAGGGCGAACGATCGATAACGAAGATGTGGTACGGGCTGTTGAGGCAGCTCGAGCGGTGACAATCCCTCACAACCGTGAATTGATCCATGTCATCCAACGTGGATTTGTGGTTGACGGCCAGGGAGGCATTCGCAATCCTGTGGGGATGCACGGCTATCGTTTAGAGGTTGAAACGCATGTGATCACAGCATCGGCGGCAGTTGTGGAAAATTTGCGGCAGGCTGTCGCGGCGGCAGGGGTAGGGGCCAGTCAATTTGTGCTCAACCCCCTGGCTTCTGCTGAAGTCGTGCTCTCGGATTCAGAGCGAGAGATGGGCGTTGTGGTCTGTGATATTGGCGGTGGCACAACCGATATGGCCATCTATATTGATGGCGATGTTTGGCACACCATGGTTCTGGGCGTTGGTGGAAACCATATTACATCCGATATCGCCCATGGGTTGCATTTGCCTGTCAACCATGCCGAGGAGATCAAACTCCAGCACGGGTTCGCACTTGAATCTCAAGTAAATGAAGAAGAGGCATTTTATATTCATCCGTTTGGTGAAGAGAATCCAGTAACAATCAACCGCCGAGAGTTGGCGCATATTATTGAAGCACGAGTTGAAGAGATTTTCAGCCTGGTAGTGCAAGAGATCAAACGCTCTGGTTATGATAGCTTACTCCCCGCTGGGATGGTGTTGACTGGAGGAGTCAGCGCCCTTCCTGGGATTCGACAATTGGCTAAAAAAGTGTTGGGTATGCCAGTGCAAGTTGCTCAGCCAAAGGATTTGATTGGTATGGTAGATCAATTGCACTCTCCTGCGTACGCCACTAGCGTTGGGCTATTGCGCTGGGCGGTGTTGATGAGCGAGTTTGTAAATACTTTCGAAGCTCACCGGCCTCGGCGTCCCCTTCCTGTGCAAATAGGCAGCGATATGGATTGGAAGAAAATGAAAGATTGGCTGCGGCGTTTATTGCCGTAATCGTTTATTTTAAGGTAAATAAAGTGTTTAGTTTTATGACGTTTGGTAAAATGGAGGAATCCTTGTGAAAGTGGCATTTTGCTGCGAAACAGAAGCATTAGTGAACGCAAAAGGTGCTTTTCAAGGGTGAATCGAGGAGGATTCAAAAATGCAAACAATGAATCAACCAGAATCATTTGCACGCATTAAAGTGGTTGGTGTTGGCGGTGGAGGCTGTAATGCCGTCGATCGAATGATCGAAGAGGGATTGCAGGGTGTTGAATTCATCGCTGTCAATACGGACGCTCAGGCATTGGCGCTATCGAAAGCGTCGATCCGTGTTCGGATTGGCGATAAGTTAACGCGCGGTCTTGGTTCAGGTGGTGACCCTGAAGTAGGGCGCAAGGCTGCAGAGGAGTCTGCTGAAGAGCTTTACAATGTGCTCAAGGGCTCCGATATGGTTTTTGTTACTGCTGGAATTGGTGGCGGTACAGGAACCGGCGCTTCCCCCGTGATTTCACAGATAGCTCGTGAGATTGGTGCTCTGACTATCGGTGTTGTTACTCGTCCGTTCACCTTCGAGGGCGCGCGCCGCAACAAATCTGCTGAAGCAGGTATCTCTGGTCTCAAGGAGCACGCTGATACGCTCATCGTGATCCCCAATGACCGCCTGCTGCAAATTGTAGATAAACGTTCTTCTTTGCAAGATGCGTTCAAGGTGGCTGACGATGTTCTGCGCCAGGGTATCCAGGGCATTTCAGAATTGATCACCATCCCTGGCTTGATCAACCTCGACTTCGCCGATGTACGCACGATCATGTCTGAAGGCGGAGCAGCATTGATGGCTGTGGGCACAGCCTCGGGCGACGAACGAGCTCGCGATGCCGCTGAGCAAGCCATCTCCAGCCAGCTGCTCGATATCACCATCGATGGTGCTCGCGGTATTCTCTTCAATGTGACCGGTGGTCCAGGACTGACCCTTTTCGAAGTCAACCAGGCCGCCGCAATCATCAAAGAAACCGCGCATCCCGATGTTAACTTAATCTTCGGCGCGGTGATCGACCCAGATATGGGTGAGAACTTACGCATTACGGTCATCGCTACTGGCTTCGAAAGAACGGGTATGCCGCGCAATATTATGGAGCGTGCTCTTCGACCTCGCGAGATTACACCAGCGAAAGACGAACACGGAGAATTTGCGCCGCGTACTCTAAATACAGAAGATTTAGATATCCCCACATTCCTACGAAATCGGGTCCGCTCTGATAAGTAGGTATTCACCAATTTATTGAATATTAGAGATATCTGGCCCTCCTCCCAGAAATTTCTAACTGTCTGTTTACCCCAGGCTCCCCGCGAATGCTTTCGGGCGGGGAGTTTGGGTTTAAGCATTCCGTTGGATATAGAATAACCTTGGAAATTGGCATCACGCTCGAAGGATTCCAATATTCTCCCGAGTCTTAAAGATTCAAATATTTTAAGGAATTAGTACTTTGGTTTGCTTGCACTTATAGATCAAGCGTGCTAAAATGTATTCCCGTAACCGCCACATGTATGGCTATTGTAACGTCATACCCCCATATATGGGGGTATGACCCGTGGAATTTCTATATGCTTTGTCCTTATTGTCAGAATGAACGTTCTCGTGTAATTGATACTACAAAAGATAAACGTGGTGGTGTTCGTCGTCGTCGAGAATGCCTGCACTGCGGCCAGAGATTTAGTTCTTATGAACGCCCTATTTTGGCAACCCCTCTGCTAATCAAAGAGGATGGCAACCGAGAAGTTTTTGAGCGCGAAAAATTGCTACGGGGTATTCATATATCGTGTGCCAAAAGACCTGTATCAGCGGCTGATATTGAGCGCTTAGCTGGGGAGATTGAGGCGTCATTACAAGCCTTGGGAAAGGCAGAAGTATCTTCGAGGGTTGTGGGGGATATGGTTATTGCCGGATTGAAAGAGTTAGACCACATCGCCTACATCCGTTACGCAATTGTTTATTTGGGGTTGGATGATCTGAAATCCATCCGCACTGTGATTGATCGATTGTTGGAAACGAATTAATCAGGTGAGAATATAGTTGGGGGGTCGAACGTGTAAGAGACCTTATCGTCAGAGGAGTGATTAATGGTTTTGAAAGCTGTGGACAAAATAAAATTGCCCCCCATACCGGATGATACCCAGCAGGTGGCATTGACGGATAATTCTTATCAGGTTTTCAAGCGACGCTATATGCGTCGAGACAGTGAGGGGCAGACAGTAGAAACAGTTGAGGGCACATTCTGGCGAGTAGCTTACCATATTGCCGAGGTCGAGAAGGAATGGGGCGAGGATACCTCTGCGGTGGCACGACAATTTTATGATTTACTTGCCGAAAAACGCTTCCTACCAAACTCTCCAACTTTCACGGGTGCAGGGACTCCCCTGGGGCAATTGGCAGCCTGTTTTGTGCTGCCGCTTAGTGACGATATGGGACGTTGGCATGACGGCATTTTTCAAACCCTGCGCAATGCTGCTCTGATCCAACAAACCGGGGGTGGGAATGGCTTTTCTTTTTCGCGTTTGCGCCCCGCAGGAGCGATCATAAAAACATCTTCAGGTAGAGCGACTGGTCCGGTAGGTTTCTTGAGTGTTTATGACAAGGCCTTTGGCGAGATCGCTCAGGGTGGAACTCGCCGCGGTGCCAACATGGCCGTGTTGCGCGTAGATCATCCCGATATTGATGAATTTATCAATTGCAAGACAGATGAGAACGCCATCACGAATTTCAACATCTCAGTGGGCATTACAGACGCTTTCATGCAGGCTGTAGAGAGTGATGAATTATGGGATCTTCGTTTCCCAGATGTCGATCATCCTGATTATCGTAAGTATAGCGGCACCATTGAACAGGCCGAAGCGGCTGGTATCCCCATCAAAACTTACAATCGGGTTCGGGCACGCGAATTGTTCGACAAGATCGTCTCACAGGCGCATCACAATGGTGAACCGGGTGTCCTCTTCTTGGACGCTGCTAATAGAGCAAACCCTGTTCCGCAGTTATACAATTTAGAAGCCACTAACCCTTGCGGCGAACAATTCCTGGGTCCTTACGAGAACTGCTGTCTGGGATCGGTTAATTTGGCCCAACACCTAGGGCCAGATGGCTCGGTCGATTGGTTGAAGTTGCGGACTACTGTTGAGTTATCAACTCGCTTTTTGGATAACGTGGTCGATGCCAATGCCTATGTCCCAAATGTGCCGGAATTACGCGAAGCCGCTCTCAACGCCCGTCGGATTGGGTTGGGTATCATGGGGCTAGGCGATTTGATGTACCATGCTTGCATCCGCTATGGATCACCGGAAGGTCAGGAATTTGCTGCTCAGGTGATGGAATTTGTTCGTTACTATGCCATGCGAACTAGCATTGAGTTGGCAAAAACTCGCGGCGCTTTCCCCGCAATTTCTGGGAGTATTTATGATCCAGACGATCTGACCTGGGAACCGCCGAAATCAATCGTGGAATACCAGCAAAATTGGGATCGACCTGAGTTGGATTGGGAAGAATTAGTTGAAGGAATCCGCAAACATGGAATCCGCAATGCAGCCCAGACGACAATCGCTCCCACGGGCACCATCGCCACCGTAGCTGGATGCGAAGGATATGGCTGCGAGCCGGTTTTTGCGCTGGCATATATCCGCCATGTTGATGACAATGGTAAGGATTTGAAACTTACATATACCAGCCCACTTTTTGAGAAGGCTCTGATCGAAGCAGGTTTGGAAGAAGATGAACGGCAACGACTAATTGTGCAAGTATTGGAAAGCGGAACATGCCAGAGTATCGAGATGGTACCAGAGCATTTGCGTGACACATTTGTTGTTTCTCAAGATGTCGCGGCTGTCGAGCATGTGCGTATGCAAGCTGCCCTACAAGCATTTGTGGACAATAGCCTCTCTAAGACGATCAACTTCCCTGAAGATGCCATGGAAGAAGATGTTGCAACGGCTTACAAGCTGGCTTGGGAGTCAGGTTGCAAAGGAATAACAGTTTATGTTACCGGTTCTCGTCAAAAGGTTGTTCTAGAGACAAAGATTACAGCCAAAGAGAAGGAAAATGGTAGCGCTGCTCTCATACCCGATGCAACCCAGTTGACGATTTGGCACCAAACTAAAAAACCGCGCCCGCGCCGATTGAGGGGGTATACCTATAACGTCAACACTCCATTAGGTAAGGCTTTCGTTACCGTTAATGAAAACGGCGGAGAACAGCCCTTCGAGGTTTTCATTAATACAGCTAAAGCCGGTTCAGACACAGCCGCGGTCTCTGAAGCGATTGGTCGATTGCTTTCGTACACGCTGCGAATAGCTTCACCTATTGAACCGCGCGAACGTCTGCAGGAGATCGTGCTGCAGCTCTCTGGGATTGGTGGGGGTCGTCCATTAGGGTTTGGCCCTAACCGGGTGCGCTCACTGCCCGATGGAATCTCTCAAGCGCTGAGAGAGTACCTGGAGAACTCTCTTGATGAGTATGCCTGGCGAGAAGCCGAAAATGGTAATGGTCAAGAACCTGCCGAATCTCTTCAACGTTCCTTAAAAATCGGAGATCTGTGTCCTGATTGCGGGGAGGCGGCATTGGTCAATGAGGAGGGCTGCAGGAAATGTTACGCCTGCGGACATAGTGAATGCTAATCAGTAAATCTGTGCTGCATTCAAATGGATTGCGCCGCAGTTATATTCTCTTGTAGAGCTTTCTGAAATTCCCTATCAAAGTTATTTGGATAAATCTGCATCTTTTGGTATTATTTCAATGAGGAATTTATTTTTTTTATTCTAGAACCAATATTTATATAATTGTACTAAGTGGGGTACGTTTCTTAGTGTTCGAATCAATGAACAACCAAGTTTTTCTATATCTTCTTCCTAACCTTGTTGCGATAATTGCATCACTTGGAGTTTTTATTTATACCTGGGGCCGTCGCGACGAAATCAACGCGTCTGAATTTTCTTTATATGCACTCTCAAGTTTTTTGTTCGCCTTGTTCAATACACTAGAACTCCTCAATAGTTCAATTGAAAGAAAAATTCTTTTGGGAAAGTTGCAGTTCGTGATGACGCTATTTGGCCCATTAGCGTTTTTAAATTTTTCGATTGTATTCACACGAAGTCAGTTAAATAAGCCAAAAAGAGCTTGGACGTTGTTAATTGGCTTGGCAAGTTTATTTGTTTTGCTACTCTTTTCAGATAATTATCATCATTTAATATATCCAAAAGAGTCACTATCTCCGACAGAACCTTTCTCTACTTTGAATTATGAGTTCACGACTGTTGCTTGGTTAATCATTTATTATGGTTCCGGAGTAGGCATATGGGGTTTATTGCTCTTGATATCTGCTTTGATTCATGCTCGCAAACCATTTCGATCTCAGATTATTGCAATTATCGTAAGTGTGATGATGCCGTTGATTGGAATCGGGCTTGTATTGACCGGGATACCACTACTAATACAGATTGATATTTCACATTTTGCTTCGGCATTAAGCAGTATTATCATTGCATTTGCATTATTCCGTTATCGTTTATTTGATATAGTGCCTGTAGCCCGCGATATATTGATCGAGAAAATGCAAGATATTGTTCTCGTATTTGATAATCAAACGCGCATCTTAGATGCTAATCCCGCAGCGCTGACATTCTTGAATTTAAGCGAGGATGAGATCATAGGAAAAACAGCTGTCGATGTTATTCCAAATTGGGAAAATCTCGAACAGCAATATTCCAAATCATCTGAAAATTCGCTTGAATTGGTAATTGGAGAGGGGGCGGCGCAGCAAGATTTTTCTATACTGCTTACAGAATTATTTGATGAAAAAGGTAAAAATGCAGGTCAATTAGCGATTGCTCGAAATATTACCGAAAAAAAACTCGCTGAGAAAAAGATCAATGATTATTACGAAAAGTTAATATTTCTAAACCGAGAGCTTGAAGACGCAAATAAGGAGCTTCTTGTGCTCGATCAGATTAAGGATGAGTTTGTGGCTAATGTTTCTCACGAACTTCGGTCACCAATGACTAGTATTCGATTATTTCATGAAATTATCGAACTCCAGCCTGAACGAGCTAGCGAGTTCATGGAAACACTATCTCGTGAATCTGACCGATTGGCAGATTTGATTGAAAGTATATTAGCCTTATCCCGCATTGATCAGGGAATATTCAAACTTAAGAAGAGTAACTTTGACCTCGGAAAGCTTATTGAAGAATATGTGACCGACCGGGATTCCTTGGCTAAAAATAAGGATTTGTCCCTAAGTTTAGCAAGTGAAGCTAAAACAATTTCAGTACGAGCCGATCGTAAACGAATTGGACAGGTTCTCAGCATTCTTCTCACCAATGCAATCAACTACACATCTGAGAGTGGAGAAGTGCAGGTTCATCTAACGGACAAAAGCCATAATGACGAACAATGGGTTGGTTTTAGTGTAAAGGATTCAGGGTTGGGGGTTTCTTTGCGAGATCAAAAAAAAATCTTCTCCCGTTTTTTTAGAGGGAGTGTTGGTCATAAATCAGGGATTTCAGGTACCGGACTTGGGTTAGCAATTGCAAAGGAAATTGTCGGTCTTCATGGGGGCAAGATTACAGTGGAGAGCCAAGGGATACCTGGTGAAGGGGCGACTTTTAGCGTCTGGCTTCCTCTTGAAAATGGGCTCGAAGGTGTGTAAATTTATCAAATTCTTTGGTACACTAAAAAAGCCAAATCACCATTCAATTTTTATCTGGAGGTAAATAGTTATGTTATCTAAAACGGTTTTCTCATCAGAATTTTTTCAAACGGCTGGGTTGCCCGATTGGGTCTGGGTAGTGATAATATTCTTGATTATTTTGCTCGTTTTCTTGGCAGCCTATTGGAATTCAAAGAAAAGCGGCGATGATGTGGTAGTTCATGCAGCCGAAGATGTCCTTGTTGAACATGATGATCTCTCCAAGATCGAAGGTATTGGACCCAAGATTGCTAGCGTATTCAATGCCGCGGGCATCACAAGCTTTGCCCAACTTGCTGGATTTGATGTCGAGAAAATGCAACAAATCCTCGACGATGCTGGCATTCGCCTGGGTAATCCCTCAACTTGGGCAGAGCAAGCCAAACTGGCTGCCGAAGGGGATTGGGGCGCCCTGCAGAAGTTACAGGATGAGCTTCAAGGCGGTCGTCGGGAATAGCTTCCTCTCGGCATTCTCTGACTTGGACCGGTGTTTAAGCGCCGGTCTTTTTTTGTGCAGTATAATCTCAACTTGAAAAATGACTTCATTTTAAAATTGGGAGGGCCTTCATGTCAAATGCTACGATTGAACTTCTTCACAAGCATGGCTCAGTGAGGAACTACAAAGTTGACCCAGTACTTAAGCAAATGGTCGAAACGATTGTCGCCGCGGGGCAGCGAGCGTCGACATCTTCGAATATGCAGATGTACAGCGTTGTTGCTACCTCAGACCAAGACAAACGAAACCGCTTGATGGAGTTATGTGGCGGGCAGAAACAAATTGGGTTGGCACCTGTTTTCTTGGCATGGTGTGCAGACCTCAGCCGGATAGCGCGCATTTGTGAAATGCAAGGCTACGATAACGAATCAGGGTATTTGGAGAACTTCGTGCTCTCGGTTGTAGATGTTTCCATCATGATGCAAAATGCCGCCATAGCAGCTGAATCTCTTGGGCTGGGAATGTGCTATATTGGAGCAATTCGTAATAATCCGCAGGAGGTGATTGATTTATTCGACCTGCCTAATTTGGTTTTTCCCGTGAGCGGTATGACTCTAGGTTGGCCTGAAAAAGATCCGCCCATCCGCCCGCGATTGCCATTGGATGCTGTACTTCATTGGGATGTTTATAACAAGGATGATGAACAGCATCTAAAAGCCTATGACCAAGAAATGATCGCAACGGGAATATATAAAGGACGTCAAGTATCTGGAGGCGATGACAAGCCTGAAGCTGTTTATGGTTGGACAGAACACACTGCACGCCGCGCATCAAAAATTCTTCGTCCACATCTCAGAGAAGTATTACAAAAAGCTGGTTTTGCAATGAAGTGAGAAGCAATTGATGGATTTCCGTCGAATAGAAGAAGCTGCTCTAAATGCCTGGCCAGCAGTGAGCCAAATTACTTATGATGGTTGGGTCTTAAGGTTTGCAAATGGGTATACCAAACGAGCGAACTCGGTTAATC
Source organism: Anaerolineales bacterium (assembly GCA_016785015.1). Taxonomy (GTDB): domain Bacteria; phylum Chloroflexota; class Anaerolineae; order Anaerolineales; family UBA11858; genus NIOZ-UU35. Next base: position 14,005 of record JADHTJ010000017.1, on the reverse strand, counting down.
CAATCTACCCTGCAAAAATCGAGATGCAAAAAAAGATCGAGCATTGTGAGCGAGTTTATAATCGGCGCGGACTCTCTCCAATATTCAGGTTGATCGAACCTTTTGAATCGAGTGATCTAGATTCTGCGTTAGCCGAACGGGGCTATGAAAAGTTTCATCCAACCCGCGTTATGGGGTTGGATCTAAACGCATTGGATTCAACAAATTCCAAAAAGGGAATACTCATGAAACATAGGCTAAATCCCTGGCTGAAGATATTCAGCCTATTGAGCGGATATAGCCCCGAAAAACAGCCTCTTCATAAGAAAATCTTAGAGAATATTCCCACCACTCCATTATTTGTATCAAGTGAAATTTCAGGTCAACCTACCACCTGTGGACTTGGAGTCCTTCAAGATGAGTTAATTGGTCTATTTGATATCGTCACCCATCCGGAATATCGCAATCAAGGAATTGGCACTCAGCTTGTCAGGGAGATGTTGAACTGGGGACAGGAGCAAGGCGCAGAACAGGCATATTTGCAAGTCATGGAGAGCAACATGCCCGCCCGTCATTTGTATACTAAGCTAGGTTTTCAGGATCTATATCGTTATTGGTATCGCGTACCAAAGTCAGCGTGAAAACAACAAGAGAATTCTGATGCTATAATCGTGATCATTAGTTTTGAATAAAGTCATTTGAAGAACACAGTTATTGGAGAGCATTCATGGCAAAACATCTTGTCCTTGTAGCTGGAAATATTGGTACTGGAAAAACATCGTTGACAGAGCGTTTGGGGGATCGATTAGGTTGGCGAACAGCTTTTGAGTCTGTTGCTGATAACCCCTATCTTTCGGACTTTTATGGAGATATGGCGAAATGGTCTTTCCACTTGCAGATTTTCTTCTTAGGACACCGAGCTGAGCAGCATGTCGACCTGGCGCATGACCCCCAATCGACCATTGCAGACCGCAGCATTTATGAAGATGCCTACATTTTTGCGCGGGCACTACATCATTTAGACAATCTCTCAGAGAGAGATTACCTGGCTTACCGCCGCCTTTTTGATGTTGTTACAGGTGGCCTACCTTCCCCCGATCTCTTGATCTATCTCAATGCACCAGTGTCTGTGCTAATGGAACGTATTGAACGCCGTGGCCGAAAGATGGAAAGTGGAATTACAGATGACTATCTTGCTCTCTTGGAATCGTTCTATGATGATTGGATTGCATCCTTTGATGTTTGTCCTGTTCTAACGATTCGATCTGACGATTTGGATTTTGTCCATAAGAAAGGGCATCTCGACATTGTCGTGCAACGTATTCAGGATAAATTAGCGGGAAAGGAAGAAATTGTCTTCCCCAAGAATGGCTGATTAATCTGGTATTTTGCGTGGTTCGTGCACCTCCCGCGGGATCAATCCTCTGGGAGGTTTCTTTTTACCGGGAATTTACAATCCCATAGATATTTGATGACCTCCTGCCATTATCTTTAATCACGACAGATAAATTTACAATGGAGGTTCACAATGTTTGGAAAACTCTATTTTCCTCTGGTAGTTGCAATTCTATGTGCCCTGTTGCTGAGTGGTGTCGCTCTAGCTGCTGAGGACGCGCCTCAAGGCAAAGCCCAGAGCAAATATGGTGAAGTCATTGCCATCGCTGATGATAGTTTTACTATGCAGAATCAGAAAGGTGAACTATTCACTTACTTCGTTGATGACACCACTAACTTTCGATCATCAGAAGTTGAGGAGCCTGGTTTTGAAGTTTTGGAAATCGGCGGCAAAATCGCCGTATTTGCGCCTGGAAATGATGAAGGGTACCCCATAGCACGCTTCGTAATCCTACTCCCAGATAACTACGATCCCAATCAATGGGCAGAAGAACGAGCTCGCGGTGAGGTCATATTAATTGATATCGATACAGATAATTTCACAATAAAAATAAATTCTGGTGAGGAGCACACCTTCTTGGTTGATGATACGACTCGCTTCTTTGGCCAACTTTCTAGCTTGAATGACTTGCAGGTTGGAATGTCGGTTGGTGTCGGTAGTGTTGAAGCTGAGGGTGGGAAAGTGCTGGCAAAACTGGTAGTTGGTGTCAACGTTCAAGCTGCCAATTTCCACGCCGGAACAATAACTGCCGTAAACCCTGCGGCAGGGGCTTTCACCATTCTGGATCGCCAGGGCGGAGAGATTGTCATCGCAGTTGATGAAAATACCACTTACAACAGCCGCGCTGGCGAAATCACTGGCCTCGTTGATTTAGAGTCCGATATGGTTGCCATGTTTTATGGCGCTCTCCAAGATGACGGCATATTCTTAGCAACTCGTGTCATCGCTGGAGATGCTGAGTACCTGCCTAATTACGATGTCAAAGCTCTGGGCCAGATCACTGCTGTTGGAGTTGATTCAATCAGTCTTCAGCCTAGGAATGGTGAAGAAATGACCGTCCTGGTGGACGAAGAAACTGCTTTTCGCTCAAGAGGGAGTGAGCTGACTGGTTTAGGTGATCTTGTGGAAGGGTCGTTTGCCCTTGTCGGAGCCTATGAAACCGATGACGGACAATTGTTGGCTAAACTGATCTTTGTGAAAGCGGCCCAATCCCCCTAATAATGAATGGATGGGTGCATCTTCTCAAGGAGATGCACCCATCATCGATCTAAAACAAAAACTGCTTCAAAACTGTATCCACAATCAACCCTAGCAGAAACCAGCTCCCAAAGCGTTTATTGTGTTGAAATGCTGCTGCCACGAAATAATTTGGCCAAACGTCGGGAAAATCTGCAGGTTTTTCTGCGGGTTTCGGTGCCTGAAACATGGGCCATATTTCGATGAACGTTTTCAAAGTGAGAACCACAATCAACATCACAGGGGTAAAGAAGCCTGTCACGACAAGGTAGATAGCGAAAAGATACTGGAACACCAGCATTCCGATGACGGTAAATCGAGAAAATTTCTCACCAAGAACGACGGGTAGCGTATGGATTTTCTTGGCTTTATCGACATCGAACTTGTCGATGTGCTTTCCAAATATTACGCCAGTGACACCTAAAGCATACGGCATACTGGCGATGACCACGTTCCAATCCCACCCGCCGGTGATCACATAATAACCCCCTCCGATCATCAAGGGACCCCAAACAATGAGTACAGCGATCTCTCCAAGAGCGATATATTTCAAAGGCCAGGTATAGAACAAAACGAAGAAAGCACCCAAGCCCATTAATAATAGCGTTGATTCCCCGCGCAAGAAAATCAAAGCCACACCACAAGCGGCTGATAATAAGCCGGTTACTACAGCATAAGTCAGCAGTCCTTTTTTATCCAATAGCCCATGAACTAAGGGTTGAGGACCGTATTGAGAGCGGTAGTAATTGTCCTGATCGACGCCGCGTGTGAAATCGGTGTAATCATTGAGCAGGTTATTCGTTGCATGGGCAAGAATTAGCCCCAAGGTTACTAACACCCATAGCCCCAGATCGAAATTTCCAGCTCTATACGAAAAAATTCCCGCCAAAGCCGCAGAGAAGAAAGTCATCACGAAGACGGCTGCTCGAGTGGCTATCAACCATCTTGATATGATATCGAGTTCATTCCACTCATCTTTTGTGATGCGCGGAATCACATTTAAAGCTTTTCGCCACATAGCGACATTCATAGCATGCTCCTATATGAAATTTGGACACAATTCGTCGGAATTATACTATGGGTTTGCCAATCAGTTCGAATTATTGGATTGTATTTATCACGTCACGAATGGATCGACAGACGATTTCCACCTGATCTTCCGTCATCACACCCGAGAATGGGATCGCCAATCCACGACGACCTAAATCTTCTGTAATTGGGAAGTCGCCTTCTTGGAAGCCGAATCTCTCGACCATATATGGTTGCAGATGGATGGGGATGAAATAGGGTCGGTTGGGGATGCCGCGCTCTTTTAGCATTTTGGCTGCCTGATCTCGATTGATCTCTGGCGCAAAGCGAATCACATATACAAACCAACTCATGCGTGTAGTGCTAGCGAGAATTTGTGGCGTCTCGATGCCATGGATTTCGGTGAGCCGCTCCGCGTACCACATAGCGACTTGTTCGCGTTTATTAAGAATTTCGTCGATGCGTCCCATTTGCACACGCCCCAGGGCAGCGCTCATCTCATCGATGCGATAGTTATACCCCAAATGAGTATGTTGAAGCCAGGTGTCACCTGGTGAACGTCCTTGATTGCGAAGGGCGCGCATAAAGTCTGCGGCCTCGTCATCATCGGTGACGATAATCGCACCTTCTCCGGTTGTGATCTGTTTATTAGGGTAGAAGGCAAAGACACCGAAATCTCCCAATGTCCCTGCATGATGCCCTTTATACTCAGCTCCCAGGGCTTCACATGAGTCTTCGATCACTGCCAGATCAAATTCTTGGGCTGTCTTTCGAATCGAGTCCATTTCTGCCGGTTGTCCAAAAACATCAACGGGGAGCAATGCTCTCAATTTGGCTCCTTTAGTGACCCCACTACGGGGCAGCCATTTTTGGGCAGTAGCACCCCCGGCAGTCAGATCTTTGGCGGCTTGTTGAACTAAAAGGGGGTCGATATTGCCGGTCAGCGGGTCAACATCTACAAATATAGGCACAGCACGTTCGAACAGCAACACGTTGGCCGAAGCAACAAATGAAAAGGGTGATGTAATCGCTAAATCTCCATCTTTAATATTTGCTGCTCGCACACACAAATGCAGGCCAGCTGTTCCAGAGTTGACCGCAATGGCATGCCGGCTGCCAGTATAATTGCGAATAGTTTCTTCAAAACCCGTGGTTTCTGGCCCCATGCTGAGATAAGTTGTTTCTAAAACTGCCTGAACAACCTCTTGCTCAGTTTTTGTCAGGTCAGGCGATGACATGGGGACGAGAGGATAAGTATTGGTGGATGCTGTTTTCTTCAAATTGGGCCCTTTCTTTCGTGGGAATTTTTATCGCCGGAATCATACCATAACTGCCCGATGATGATAAAATCTCGGCATGTTTTCTCCAGAAGGTGTTCCGGCCTCTAAGAGAATCTTCGATTTGGTTTTGACAATTCCAGGATTGCTTGTAATATCGCCGATATTGCTTCTGGTAGCAATTTTGGTGCGATTGAATCATGGGAAGCCAATTCTCTTTAGTCAGGTCAGACCTGGTTATCGGGGAGAGTTATTCAAAGTATATAAATTTCGTAGTATGACCGACGAACGTGATCAAGAAGGCAATTTGCTTCCTGATGCGCAGCGCCTTACTCGGCTGGGAAGAATCTTGCGCGGCAGCAGCCTTGACGAATTACCAGAAGTCTTCCATGTGTTACGTGGTGAAATGAGCCTGGTGGGACCGCGCCCTCTTTTAGTGCAATACCTTAACCGTTATTCCCCAGAGCAAGCCCGCAGACATGATGTGCTGCCAGGGATCACTGGATGGGCGCAAATCAATGGGCGCAATGTGCTCTCCTGGGAAGATAAATTTCGTTTGGATGTCTGGTATGTTGATAACTGGTCGCTTTGGTTGGATATAAAGATTTTGGCTTTGACCCTGTGGAAGGTAATCAAGCGTGAAGGTATCAGCCAGCCTGGCCATGCCACTGCCGAAGAGTTTATGGGAAATGGAACAGTGGGTGGTGGACAGTGATTAGTGGTCAGTCATTAGTGGTCAGTGTATATCCAGTTACCCTACATCACACGGCATGGGCATCTCATTACATGACACTAGAAACTTGCAACTTGCAACTCATAATTTCAAACTCTTAACTTGGGGATACAAATGATTGGTGAACTGGCTGCTTTAGGAACTTCATTAGCTTTTTCTTTCGGCTCGGTTTTTCTCACTCTCGCCGGACGACGCGTTGGTTCGATTGTGCTCAACCGCACACGCTTGCTCTTTGCAATTGTATTTTTGGGCATCACGCATTGGATCACATTGGGCATCCCAATACCGCTCTACGCAGAACCCCATCGTTGGTTATGGCTGGGACTCTCTGGCGTGGTTGGCCTTGTGTTAGGGGATGTATTTCTGTTCCAGGCATTTGTGTGGATTGGACCTCGCCTCTCGATGTTGATGATGAGCCTGGTCCCGATCTTTGCCGCCTTTTTGGCCTGGATATTCCTGGGGGAACAAATGGGATGGGTACAGATTATCGGCGTCTTGATCACTCTAGGGGGAGTTGTATGGGTAGTGATGGAACAAAATGATGCTAACAAAGCTGAAAATCCCAACTATGCCCGCGGAATTCTCTACGGTCTTGCAGGCGCGATTGGCCAGGCGTCTGGCTTGATTTTGGCTAAGAATGGTCTCGGTGGTGAGTTTTCGCCGATCTCTGCGAATATCATCCGCATGATTTGTGCGGCGGTGGTTTTGTGGATTATCGCATTATTACAAGGTCAGGCAAAAGAAACGGTTCAAATTGTGGTCAACAATCGTCGTGGATTATTATTTATTGTGATCGGTGCCGTTTTTGGCCCCTTTCTGGGTGTGTCGTTCTCGATGCTGGCCATCCAGCGCGCCCAGGTCGGCATTGCCAGCACGCTGATGGCTTTGCCGCCGGTCTTTTTGCTTCCGATTAGTTACTTTGTTTTTAAGGAGCGCTATGGCTGGGGAGTTATTGTGGGGACTGCAATTGCAATCGCCGGTGTAGCAGTGCTGTTTCTGATCTAAATCCAAAGGGGGATTGTTCTTGAAATCCGGTTCCTGTATACTGTCATAATAAAGCCAGATGATAATATAAGGAGGACACCATGCGTTGGGGAAAGTACCTTTTGATGATTGTGCTCGGTTTGAGTCTGATTCTGGCGTGTAATTTGCCGGGGTCTGCTGGTCTGGAACCTGAGGTTGCTGCTCCTGAGGGAGTAGAACCCGCCTCCGAGGAGCTGCAACCAACTGGACAGGAATCTGAAGTTCCGCCTAAAAGTGAAGAACCAGCCTCGGGCCAGGTCATCCAGCCGGAAGATTTAGTTTACCTGGGGGCTTTCCGTCTTCCCGATGATCCCAATTGGGAGTACAGCGGCCACGGACTGACGTATTATCCCGGTGGGGACCCTGCTGGATCCAATGATGGCTTTCCCGGCTCTTTGTATGGAGTGGGACACGACCATACGCTGATGGTCTCCGAGATCAGCATCCCCGTGCCAGTGATCTCCAAGAACCTGGACGATCTCAATTTTGCCGATACCTTGCAGCCTTTCGCCGATATCACCGGTGGTGCGATCACCGAAGATCTGGCCCTGCCGCGTTTGGGCATTGAGTATGAGCAGACCACGAATAAATTACACTTCGCCTGGGGACAGCATATCCAGGCTTTCGAGCCTTCTCATGGTTGGGCGGAGTTAGATTTATCGAACCCGCAGCCTGTTGGGACCTGGATCTTCGATGGGTATACCAATTACACCACCAACGATTATATTTTCGAAATCCCTCGTGAGTGGGCCGATGAGTATGCCCCAGGGCAGTATTTAGCTACCGGGCGGGCGCGCGAAGGCCCCTGGAGCGGCAGAGGTCCAGCCTTGTTCGCATATGGACCCTGGAACGACGGCAACCCGCCCGCATCGGGAGCCACATTGACCAGCATTACGCCCTTGCTGCGCTATGGGGTGCAAGAGCCAGGCAACCCCGAAATCGTCAGCGATGAGACAATGGCCGTAAATGACCGCCTGGACTCCGATCATTGGCTGGGTGGAGCCTGGCTGACCGCAGGGGACAAATCGGCGCTGATTTTTGTGGGCACTAAAGCCATTGGCAGCACCTGGTACGGCTTTGCTAACGGTGTCGTATGGGATTATGAGTGCGCCGAACAAGATCCACCCACCTGCCCTGATCTTCCCGAATGGCCTTATGATGACCGCGGCTTCTGGGCGGAAGATTACCAGGCGCAAATCATCTTCTACGATCCGTCGGATTTGGCGGCTGTCGCCCGCGGCGAGATAGATAGCTGGGAGCCGCAGCCTTATGCTACTCTGGTGCTCGATGAATACATGTTGGCGCCAGAGTTAGATCCTGCTAACTACAAGCGTGATATCGTTGCCGCAGCGTCATTTGACCGCGTTAACGGACTGCTTTACGTGATCGAAAGGCTGGCCGACGAGTATAAATCGGTGATGCATGTTTTCCAGATTGAAGTGGATGCTTCGGCATCATCGGCAGGAGCAGAGACTTCAAGTTTGCCAGAACCAGCCTCGCCCGCCGGAGTTGGTTCCTTTTGCCCACCACTGCCCGCCTCTGGTGGGCCTACAGTATCTGTCTCCACAGAAGCTGACCTGCGCGCCCAGGCGCACGACGCCTCGCCGGGCACTACGATCCTTATCGAATCTGGCATCTACCCCATGGGAGATTTCTTGCATATTGTCAACGACGGCATCTCGCTGCGCGGAGCCAGCGGAGATCGCGACGATGTGATCTTGGATTTTGGCGGTATGGATGAGGGATATTTTGGGGTCATGGTCGAGGCGGACGATGTGACCATTGCCGATTTGACCATCCGCAACGCGCATGATCACGGCGTGGCCATCCAGGGCGCAGACCGGCCTGTGCTCTACAACCTGCACATCGTAGATAGCCGCGACCAACTGGTCAAGGTTAATCCCGTTGGTGACAGCAGCGATGATGGGCTTTTAGCCTGCTCGTTGCTGGAGTACACGACCAGCGCGCCCGATAATTACACCAACGGCATCAGCGCCCACAATGCCCATAATTGGGTGCTGCGAGATAATCGCTGGGAGCGTGTCCGCACGGCCACGGATGACCCGGCCCCCACAATTCTCTTTTGGAACGGCTCTTCGGGAACGGTTGTGGAGCGCAATACGCTGCTAAACTGCTACCAAGGCATAGCCTTTGGAAATGCTGGCGGCGGGCCGGGCGATCACATTGGGGGGATTGTGCGCAATAACTTCATCTATACCGACATGACTCACGATGTCGCCATTGAGATGGCCTATGCCACTGATTGGCTGGTGGCCCATAACACCGTCATTTTGCAGCATCCCAACAGCGCCCTGGTGTGGAGCATGGAAGCCCGTTTTGCGAATACATCGGGACGCTTTGTGAATAATCTGACCAATTTGGATATCTGGCTCGACCGGGATGGGGCCGCCGGCGTTGGGGAGGGGAATATCACGGCCGCCGATTTGAGCTGGTTCCTGGATGCCCCCAGCGGGGATTTGCATTTGAGTGAATCTGCTGCGTCTGCCATCGATCAGGCCGTGCCACTGGCTGAAGTGACTGCCGACATCGACGGCGACTCGCGCCCCCAGGGTGCAGCTCCTGATATTGGTGCTGATGAACGCTAGATTCTTCTAAAGCTAAGTGGTTGCTTTCTTGGCGCTCTTGTTATGTCGTCCGCGCTCTTTGGCTGAGAGAATTTGTTTGCGGATGCGATAATTCTCAGGGGTCACTTCGAGCAATTCGTCATCTGCTAGATATTCTATGGCATCATCCAAACTCATTCTGCGGGGCGGAGTCAGTCGAACTTCAATATCCGCGCTGGCGGCGCGCATATTGGTAAGATGTTTTTTCTTGCAAACATTGACATCCAGATCACCGTTGCGCTGATGTTCACCAACTACCATACCAGCATATACATCCGTGCCTGGTTCGTAGAACAGCATTCCGCGTTCCTCGGCATTTTTTAATCCGAAGGTTGTGGTAACACCGTTTTCCCAGGAGACCAGCGAGCCCGACGCGCGCCCGTTGATAGCACCAGCCATGGGCATGTAATCATGGAAGAGAGTGTGCATCACGCCAGCGCCGCGTGTGGCTGTTAAGAAGTTGGAACGAAAGCCCAGCAATCCGCGCGTAGGAACCAAAAATTTTATTAGCACACTCTGATCGGCTTGATTGCGCATATCCAACATTTTTCCGCGGCGCGAACCTAGCATTTCTACGATCGTTCCCGCGCTCTCTGCGTTTGTTTCGATATAAACTTCTTCAAACGGTTCTTGAGTTTTTCCTTGGGCATCCGTGCGCAAAATTACGTTAGGACGCGATACCTGAAATTCGTATCCTTCACGGCGCATGGTTTCGATGAGGATGGCTAAGTGTAGTTCGCCGCGCCCCGAAACCAAATATGTATCTGGGCTGTTGGTTTCAGCCACACGCAAAGCGACATTGGAACGCAGCTCTTCAAACAAACGTTCGCGGATTTTCCGAGACGTCCCCCAGCGCCCTTCACGCCCAGAGAATGGTGACTTGTTGACACCAAACGACATGTGCACCGTGGGCTCCTCGATCTTGATCGATGGCAGGGCCCGGGGATGTTCTGGGTCGGCCAGTGTTTCCCCGATGGAAATGCCTTCTAGCCCCGCGAGAGAAATGATCTCTCCAGCTTCGGCTTGTTCGACTTCAACCTGATCTAATCCTTGATGCACGTATAAATAGCGGGCTTGTTCAGGTAGAATTTCGCCTGTCACTTGAATACGAGCCAGTTGTTGGCCTGCTGCAATCCTCCCGGCAAATATGCGGCCAACGGCGGTAACGCCGCGGTATTCATCGTAACCCAGGGTGGTAACCAGCATTTGCAACGGGGCATCTGGATCCACTAGGGGGGCAGAGATATTTTCCTTGATGACATCGAAGAGTGGTTGTAGATCTGGACCAAGATCAGGGGTCAGACTAGCTTGCGCTGTAACCGCGTTCGCATAGATGACAGGAAAGTCAGCTTGCTCATCCGTGGCACCCAGCTCGATGAACAGATCAAAGGTTTGGTTAAGAACCCGTTCGGGGTCAGCACCGGTTCGGTCAACTTTGTTGATCACAACGATGGCGCGGTGGCCCATCGCTAACGCTTTCTTAAGCACGAAGCGGGTTTGCGGCATGGGACCTTCGGCTGCGTCAACCAGCAATAACACACCATCGACCATATTCATCACCCGTTCGACCTCGCCGCCAAAATCGGCATGGCCGGGCGTATCAACGATATTGATTTTTACCTGTTGCTTGGTGGTTTCGTCCCAAATTTCAATGGCGGTATTTTTCGCCAGGATGGTGATACCACGCTCGCGCTCCAAGTCATTTGAGTCCATGATTCGCTCGAGAACCTGCTCGTTCTCTCGAAAGACGCGCGCCTGTTTGAGTAAGCCATCCACCAAGGTGGTTTTGCCATGGTCAACATGGGCGATGATGGCGATATTTCGTAGATCTGTTCGTTCAACTTTCATAATTCAATTCCTATCATACGCACAACGACCCCGGCTAACAGACCGAGGTCGTCTCGCAAGCTTGCAATTCTATCAAATATGGCTGGTTTTGAGAAGGGGCAGTTTAAGCACAAACGACCTAATACTCAACTAACATCTGGGCCTGACGCACCATCTCGATGAACTCGTGCGTATCAGAGTTCTCATCCAGGTACCAACTTACCCACTGAGCTTCCTCCAAAATATCTGCCAAAGAACTGTCTTGCGCCCAATAACTCTCTCGCAAGATTTCTGCAAATTCTGCTACGATAACGGCCCACTGAAAGTAAGGAGATGCTTTGTGAAATGAGTCAGCCAGATTATCCACGGTGATGTTTTGGTTGATCTCTTCTACACGGTGGGTATCGGGGTTTTCCCAGCGCAGGAAGACAGAGGCAATTCTTCCTTGAGCACCTTCCTGGAGTTTGATTTCATACAGCGCCGTGACACTGTGCCCGGCGCCGATTTCTCCGGCGTCGACGCGGTCGTCACGGAAGGACTCATCAGCGATGGCGCGGTTTTCAAAACCCACCAAACGGTAGCGAGCTACCACCTCGGGGTTGAACTCCACCTGGATTTTGGCATCCATAGCGATGGCTTGCAAGGTGCTGGTGAGATTCTCAACAAACAAGTTTTCTGCCTCTTTGAGAGTATCCACATAGGCGTAGAAACCATCTCCGTTATCGGCCAGTTGCTCCATAAGCACGTCGTTGTAGTTGCCCATACCAAAACCAATGGTGGTCAAAGTGATGCCTTCACTGGCGTAGGCTGAGATTTGCTCCCAAATGGATTCTGCGCCTGTGTTGCCCACGTTGGCGACGCCGTCGGAGCACAGGATTACCCGGTTGATGCCGTGCGGGTTGAAGGCGCGTAGGGCTTGTTCATAGCCTACACGCAGACCAGCCTCGGCATTTGTGGAACCTTCGGGCTGCAGGGCGCGGATAGCTTCCATGATTGTTCCGTATTCACTGCCGCGGGTGGGTTCTAAAATGGTGTGCGCTGTCGAACCATAAACCACGATACTGACCTGATCTCTGGGACCCAACTGCTCTACTAAAAGTTCCAAAGCCCGTTTGACCAACTCAAGGCGGTTTTCCATGTTCATTGACCCAGACACATCGATCACAAAGGTCAGCGAGACATCTTTGCGATCTTCGGGGTCTACGGCGTATCCCTGCACACCCACACGCAGCATCTGGTAGCGATTGTTCTCTGTGAAGGGAGCTGGACCGCCGTCCAGGTGAATGGTAAAAGTTTCTCTCTCTGATGGATAGGAATAGCCCTGTTTAAAGTAGTTGACGAATTCTTCAACTCGAATCGCATCTTTATCGGTGATAACGCCTCGGTTCAAATAACTGCGGGCGAGGCTGTAAGATCCTGTGTCCACATCCAATGCAAAGGTGGAATAGTGGTCGTCTTCAGTGTCGATAAAAGGGTTGATCCCGTAATTCTCAAAGAACATATCGGGATAAGATTCATCATTGGGCTGCGTGATGGGTGGCATGCTTGTAGGGGACGGCATCGAAACAGCAGGCGCCTCGGATAATTCTTCTGCTTCACGAACAACACCTGCCGAGGCATCATCACCTTCAGTTTTGGGTGAAACATATTCTTCTTTAGGTGAAACATATTCTTCTTCAACGGGATACTCCACTTCAGGGAGCGGTTCATATTTTTGGGTGGGGGCCTGGTTCTCTATGCGGGTGCCTAGCCCGCAAGCCAGAGTTGCCAAAGTTAGTGTTGTTAGCAGCGTTGTTAGGGTGTAGATAGTTTTCCGGGACATGCTCTCCTCCTTGAGGTAGTAAAGGTAGGTTGAAGGTTGATTACCCCATAAACGCCACTCCCATCAAAAAAGTTCCCTAAAATCATGCAAGTTTTTCTTTAATTGCCGCTTTGTGTGTCATTGCGAGGCCAAAGCTCGACACTTGCACTTGCGGCTCTAAGTGCAGGTGAGCAATCTCCAGGGTCTTGCCAGGTATCGACTTCGGTGCGAGCTTTTTCTAACCCACATGGATTGGCATAGCCATCGCCCAGCAGGCCAAGTCGGGAACACTCAGCCGCATTGACCACTCCTTCGGTAATATGTTGGCCCGCGCGGATGTATCCCCACCCGTGCTGGCAGCCGTGCAGGGCGGCGTGTTGAGCCAGTCTTGGTAGCGCTCGGCGCCGCATTGAGTATAGATTTCCACCCCGGTAGGCAGGCCCTCGTGATCGATCTCCAAGAGGCACAGCGGCTGGGCATCCGACCAGTGCACCAATTGCCAGGTGTAGACGGTGGTGCTATTAGCGCGTGAAATTATTCCTCTGGGATTGCGACCCAGGGGGAGCAGGAATATTTGCATCAGCAATACTAATCGTACAAAACGTTCCAAGAAGATTCTCCTGCCCGATCTCCAGCTTACCTAAATATTGACAGTCGCTTTTTATCTCCGATTACCCAGTCTCTTTGGGTTTGGCTTACTTTGAGTCCAATGGGACAAGCTCCCCATCCCAAATGGGAGGGGGTTGGGGGGTGGGTCGAAAATGCACCCATCCCCTGGGGGGCTGTCCAAAAAGGTTGGATTAGCCCTCCTCAAAAACGGGAAAGTTTAATAAAATAGGGCTATGAAAAAATACAGACACAATAAAGTTGTCTTCAAGCCCTACGTAATGGGCCAACCCAGTCTGTTGCCAGCGGATTTGGAAGAATTGATTCCACGAGATCACATAGTGCGAACGATCCACGAAGCGATTGAACAGATTGACCTGAGTATTTTGTATGCCCAATACAAGGGAGGCGGAAGCAGCAGTTATCATCCCAAGATGATGCTGAAATTGCTGGTGTTTGGTTATGTAGAGCAGT
>JADHTJ010000016.1 GCA_016785015.1 Anaerolineales bacterium | reverse complement strand
CCGAAAACATCTATCAATGGACTGCTGAAGAAGTTGTGGGAAAAAATATCCAGGAGGTTACACCTTCGAGTACTACCCAACAACAAGCTAATGAGATTATGAAAATACTGGCCAAGGATGAAACTTGGGCAGGCGAATTCGAGGTACAGCGCAAAAATGGCACCATTTTTCTTGCCGATATTACTAACACCCCCATTCATGATGAAAAAGGTCAGCTCATCGGTATCGTCGGCGTTTCTCGCGACATCACCAGGCGAAAAAAAATAGAACTGGTTTTGCGTGAAAATGAAGAGCGCTACCGAACGCTGTTTGAGAGCAATCCTCATCCAATGTGGGTATATGAACTGGAAAGTTTGGCGTTCCTTGCAGTTAATGATGCAGCTATCCATCAATACGGCTACTCCCGCGCCGAATTCTTGTCCATGACCATCAAGGACATCCGCCCTGGTGAAGATATTCCAGTTTTGCTAAAAAATATCTCCCAAGTATCAGAGGGGCTTGATGAAGCTGGAGTTTGGAGACACCAAAAAAAGGATGGAGCACTAATTGAAGTCGAAATTATTTCTCACGTCCTACATTGGGCCGGGAAGCGAGCTGAACTAGTGCTGGCAAACGATATCACTGACCGCAGACAATCCCAAAGGGCACTTCGAGAAGCTATGAGGGACTTAAAACAAAGCGAAGATCGCTTTTTATTACTTTTCGAGCAATCTCCTATTGCATATGAGCTATATGATCCCGATGGATACTTACGGAAAGTAAATAGTTCCTGGAAAAAACTATGGAATACCGATCCACCGCCGCCCAGAACCTATAATCCACTCCTAGATAGCCAAGTGGACACACTTGGTATCAAAGAAGAAATCGCCAAATCCTTTGAAGGAGAGCATATCGTTTTAAATGATGTCCATTTTGATCCTGCTCAATCGGGTCTGCCAGGCATAAAACGCTGGTTGCGAACTTCTGCATACGCCATTAAAGATAAAGACGGTAAAGTTATGAATGTGGTTGTAAATCACGAAGACATCACTGACCGCAAACAAGCGGAGAAAGAGATCATGCTCAAAATGGCAGAGATCGAACGAATAAACGATATATATGTCGGACGTGAGGGGAAGATGATCGATCTGAAACGCGAAATAAACGCTTTGCTAGAAGAACTCGGGCGCCCGGCAAAATATTCTTCGCCAGGTGATTTGGACGAGTTACCATCACACAGTCAATAAGTAGGGTCTCTAGGAATCGCCGCGGTAAGTGCTCTCTCACAGCAATTCCCTAGAATTAATAAGTTGTACAGACTAGGTGGAATGATTTTGTTATCGAGATGAGAACGACTATGAAGAAAATGGCAATTATTACCAATCTGATTATGATATCGATGTTTGCTGCTTGCCAACCTTTGACATCTGAAACAGGACGACCTACGGCAGCCCCCACGCCCGAACAAGTTACCCAGCAAGGCGAAGAACCAAAACCAGGTGGCACGCTGATTTTCTCATTTGGGGCAGGAAATCCTCGTCATTTCAACCCAGCCTTACTTTCTGGTTCTGCTACCGTAATTCCCGGCGCCCAAATATTTGCCAGCCCTTTGCGCTATGATGAGAACTGGAATCCACAGCCCTATTTAGCACAAAGTTGGGATGTTTCCGAGGATGGTCTGTCTATTACCCTAAATCTGGTTAAAGGTGCCACTTTTCACGATGGCGAGCCGATCACTTCCGCAGATGTGGCATTCTCAGTAATGACTGTCCAGCAACACCACCCCTTTAAAACGATGTTTGCTCCGGTCACAGGTGTCGACACTCCCGACCCACAAACCGCCATCATCCGCCTCTCACAACCCCACCCGGCTATATTGATGGCCATGTCGCCTGCATTTTTGCCAATACTACCGGAACATATCTATGGAGATGGCCAAGATATCCCTACGCATCCAGCCAACCTGGAGCCTGTTGGCTCTGGGCCATTCAAATTTGTCTCCTTTGAACCCGGCAAGCGCATAGTTATGGAGCGCTTTGAAGATTATTTTTTACCAGATCGGCCCTATCTAGACCGCATTGAATTTTGGATCGAACTGAATCCCGCATCGCAAGTGGTATCACTGACTCGCCAGGATGCACAAATTACTTCTCCATATCTCAATCTGGATGGATTAGATCAGTTAAAAAAACTAGGGTATTTTGAAGTAACGCAGCAAGGATATGAAGGCATTGGCGCCATAAACTGGCTGGCTTTCAATCTATTGCGCGAACCGCTCCACGACGTGCGCGTGCGCCAGGCGATTGCTTATGCTATCGATTTAGATTTTGTCACCCAATATTTGCATCAGGATCTATCAATTCGAGCCCCCAGCCCAATCATTCCCGAAAGCCCATTCTTTGAACCTGATCTCCCCAAATTTGTGTATGATCCACAAAAAGCCGCTGACCTGCTCGATCAAGCAGGATACCCGCTTTCGGATGATGGCGTTCGTTTTTCCCTGACTTTAGATTACATCCCCGTGCTTCCCACGCAACAGCATGATGTTGCCCACTATATCCAAAACCAACTCAAAGATATTGGCATAGAAGTGCAGGTTCGGGATTCTGCATCTTTCCCCGAATGGGCTCAACGTATTGGAGAATGGGATTTCGATATGACCATGGACGCGGTCTTTAACTGGGGCGATCCGGTCATCGGCGTGCATCGCACTTATATATCAGAGAATATCCGCCAAGGGGTTGTATGGTCGAATACCCAAAATTACAGCAATCCCCTCGTAGACGAGATCCTCGCCCAGGCTGCCATAGAGTTGGATGCTGAGAAACGCAAATCGCTCTACGGCGAGTTTCAGAAGATCGTCGCAGAAGAGCTGCCCGTGATCTGGATAAATGAGCTGCCAAATCACACGATCTACCATGAGGGTTTAGGGAACCCGCCTCTCACCATTTGGGGAGTTCACTCGCCCTTAGATGAAGTTTTCTGGCAGAATCCACCTGAATTCGAGTATGTTGCACCGCCCACATTCGATGTAGAGGGTTCCTACGAGCAAATCGTCCTCATTGGGATTCGGGCTATCCGGCTCTTGCAAGAAAATGACTTCTATACTGCTCGAGAACGACTCCACAACCCAAATGAAGGATTCTTAGATTTGGACGATTCTGGACTGCATTTGATCGGACTCGACAAGGAGGGTATCATATTCTTAGATAATTCAGAACAACTCGTGGCCGGAATCGATATCAGTGCCCTGTTAGATACGCATGGTGAATTAGTGCTCCCAAAGCTGGTAGAGGCTGCCGAGATTTCTGGTCTTGAACACATCTATTTAGAAGGAGTCTGGCCGCATCCATCAACGCAGGCGCTTGAAACGGTTTCTGTGTGGTGTGGCATGCTAACAAGCGAAGATTTCGTTTGCGCCTTAGCCTGGATTCCCCTCGAAGAATGAGTTTAATGAAAACTTTAGGCGACATTTCTATCCGGGTTAAAGTGCTCCTTCCGCCCCTAATAATGTCTTTAGGATTAGTAGTTGTCGTCGTCCTCACATTGATTGGGTTGTATCAACTTACCTCCGCCCTCGAAACTATTAGCACCGATATCATTGATAGGCTCACGATCATAGATGAAATTGTGATTCTAAGCGAGCAGGTGCAATCGGATGTCTTTCACATCTCAGTACTAAAATCAATGGAGCTTCCGGTTGATGCCATTCGGCCGATTGAATCGCGCCTTGAAACCAGATTAGTGGATCTCGATGTCTCATACGGTCAGCTACTGAAATACTGGAATCTTGATCATCTAGAAACTATCCTCGTAGGTCAAATACAAGCTCCTCTTGATCAATTTCAAAATCAGGCACACCAAGCAGCGGATGTAGTTGTTCGAGATCCAGCATTAGGTGTGGTGTTGGTGCGCTCCACGACTGTATCGTTCAGAGAATTGCAAACCATGTTGGCTGAACTGCGACGTTATGAGGAAAAATTAATTGCGCAATCAAAAGAAAATGCTCTGCAAGAAACACAAAGGGTTACCAGTGCTATTGCGTTCACAGCTTTAGCCATTACAACCATCGCCATTGCCGCTACTGTCCTGATCAGTAACACTCATATCTCTCGACCAGTACAAGAATTAACCGAAGAAATGACTCGTTTAGCGGATGGTGATTTGGTCGGCGAAATTGCACACCAAAACAGAGCAGATGAACTCGGGAAAATGGGGCGCGCATTAGCAATCTTTAGAGAGAATATCATTTCCAAGGATCAAGCGGATGTTGAGTTGAAAAACGCCTATGACCAAATCGTAAGTCGACAGGCTGCCGTACTTAATCTGACCGAAGATTTACAACTCGAAATTTCAGAGCGCAAGCTCGCCGAGGAAATCATTCAGCGCCAAAACAATTTCCTCCTTGCCCTACAAAAAACCACGCTCGAATTATTGTCTGAACTCGATCTGAATACACTGCTAGAAAATATTGTCACGCGGGCTGCGCAGCTCATGGACACATCGGCAGGATTTCTAGATTTATACGATCCCGATTTAGGCGAATTACTCCCGCGTGTTGGAATCGGTGCTTTGTTAGAATCATTGAATCACATCGTAGAACCAGGAGAGGGGATTGCCGGCGCGGTGTGGGAAACAGGCCAACCAATGATCATTGATAACTACGACCATTGGAAAGGCCGAGTTGACAAATTCAGCACGCAAGTAATTCGCTCCATCATTGGTGTTCCACTACTCTTGCGGGACAAAGTGATCGGAGTCTTAGGTCTGGCTTATGAAGTCTCTTCCTCAAAAACCTTCGATCAAGAATCAATCGAGTATATGACGCAATTTGCCCAGCTTGCCAGCATTTCTATCGAGAACGCGCGACTGTACTCCACTGCAAAAATTGAGCTAATTGAACGCAAGCGATCCGAAGAAAAGCGCGAAAGATTGGTTAGTGAACTAGAGGTCAAAAACAAAGAATTGGAAACTTTTGTTTACACAGTTTCGCATGATTTGCGCTCGCCATTGGTTTCCATTAGTGGCTTTTCAGGAATCTTGCTGAAAAATTACTCTGAAAAATTAGACGATCGAGGCAAACATATAATTCATCGGCTTCAGGCCAACGTTTCTCACATGGAGAAATTGATCGATGATTTACTGGAACTATCTCGCATTGGGCGCGTTATCGGAGATATCGTTCTTGTCGAATTAGAACCTTTCATAGGCGAACTCTTGAAAACTCATTCTGGGATAATTGAAGAATCGCAGGCCGATGTCATTATCCATTCCCCATTACCAACAGTGCTCGCCGATCGTACGCGCATGGGACAAGTTTTCTCGAATTTATTGGATAACGCTGTCAAATACAGGCATCCGGATCGTCCGCTGCGAATTGAGATTAGCTGCCAGGAGAAACAACTTGACTATGAGTTTTCTGTAAGTGATAATGGTGTTGGAATAGATCCGCGTTTCGTCGAAAAATTATTCCTTCCATTTCGAAAACTAAATCCCCAAGCAGATGGCATGGGGATAGGTCTTGCATTGGTGCGCCGCATTATTGAATTTCATAGCGGCCAGGCTTGGATTGAATCAAAACCCGATGATGGAATCACCTTCAAGTTTACGCTACCAAAGAAACAGAATAGTAATGATATGAAAAACGGTATCGGTCCATCAAAATGAGAAACGATCCGATTGAAATTTTGTTGGTCGAGGATAATCCCGATCATGTCGAGTTGATTCTCGATGCACTGCAAAATAACGGCCTCATCAATGCTCTTAAAATAGTCAATGATGGTAAGGCTGCTCTGGATTATCTCTTTCAGCGCGGAGATTATGTGGATGCAACAAAACCAGGCCTGGTTTTGTTAGATATCAATCTTCCCAAAATTGATGGCATTGAAGTTTTGCGGCAAATTAAAAAAGACCCTGAATTAAAAACCATCCCAGTGATTATCTTATCAACATCTGATAACGATGAAGATATTGAGAGATGTTACGGAAATGGCGCTAATAGTTATATTGTCAAACCAGTCGATTTTGAAAAATTTAGACAGGCAATTCAAGAGCTAAAAATGTATTGGATAGTGAGTAATCGCCTTCCTCAGTAAGGAGCAGATTATGAAAATTCTTTTAGTCGAAGATAATCGCGATCATCGAGATCTGATCAAGATTTCGCTAGGAGGATATCAACCAACATGGGAAGTGCAAGGAGTAGGCAATGGAAATGAAGCGCTTTCATTATTAGAAAAAAGCCATGAATTCAGGTTGGTTCTGCTTGATTATAGTCTGCCAGGAGAAGATGGCCTGAATATTCTGCAGCAGATCTCTGATTTAGAAGCACCGCCACCTGTGGTGATGGTCACCGGTTTGGGCAACCAGGAAACAGCCGTCGAAGTAATGAAAGCCGGAGCTTATGACTATGTAGTCAAAGGAAGCGATTACCTGACACGTCTGCCATTGGTGATCCAACGAACTTTAGACACACATAATTTAAAAATTGAACGTCAACAAGCACTAGATAAATTACGCGCAAGCGAAGAGCGCTATCGAACCCTGGTTGATAATTCACCGACAGGGGTTTTATCAATCGACTTGGATGGGAATATTAAAGAAGTCAACCCCAAACTGCTTGAAATTCTTGGATCACCTTCAGCGGAAGAAACAAAAAATATCAATATGTTTAATTTTCCTGCTCTGATTGATGCTGGAATCCCAGCAATTATAAGAGAATGCATAAAGAGCGAAAATCCAACTGAAAGTACGCATCCTTACACATCGAAGTGGGGTAAAAACAGTCACTTGCGACTACACCTTACACCTATCCAAAATGCCAACGGAGTGATGAGCGGAGTGCAGGCCAATGTCGTAGACATAACCAAGCGCGTAGACGCACTTCAAGAATTGGAAAATCTCAACAATGATCTAGAGGAACGAGTCGCAGACCGCACGCAGGAATTAAATACCATTGTCAATTCGATGGCAGGGCGAGAGGTTCGCATGGCTGAATTAAAATCGGTCATAAAGAAATTACGCGCTCAGCTCAAAGATGCTGGAATGGAGCCAATTTCGGATGACCCGCTAGCAGAGTTTATGTAAATAATATCGCTCCATTAGACTTTATCGCCTCAATGTGTGCAGAAATTTCATTCAAAAGAACACATGGCAAATATAAAAAAAATCAACGATCGCTGGCGAATATTTTTTAGTTTTACGCTGAATAAAAAGGAGTTTATTCAACGTGAATACTCTACGAAAGTTGTTCTAGCCCTATTCACCGGAACTCTGACAGTGTTTGCAATTCCGATCATTATTGGTTGGATCTCAGGATTATATGATCCCCAAGATGTTGTCCTTGTAGTATCGATGAGTCTTTTTGGAGGGTATGGACTGTGGTTATGTTCTCGCTCTCGTTGGCAAATTGCCAGTTTCATACCCCCAATACTCACCCTCTTATTAGCAGCATACCTTACTTTCCTGTCTGGATTTTTAACTACTGGGTTACTTATCTATCCAATTTCCATCTTATTATCCGCTGTTCTCCAAGGAAAAAAACAGCAATGGATAATGACAGGCATAAGCTTTTGCATATATTTGGTTGTATCTTTAAATCGTCATCCTGAGTCTTACGAATATCTTGTAGAAACAATCTTAATGGTAGGCGGAGGATTTATGGGTATTGCCTTGTTGAATGACTTTATCTCCAATGAATGGGCAAAATCCCACGCAAGGCTGCGAGACGAAGCCGCTGAACATCTTCGGTCAAAACAGAAATTGGAGAAAAGCGAGCAGCAATACCGACTGCTTTTCGAAAATAACCTAGCCGGTGTTTATATTTCTTCGCTTGATGGACAATTGATCTCCTGCAATCAGGCATTCGCAAATATTTTTGGCTTCGAATCACCAAACGAAGTAATCGGCCAATTTGTTTTCAACTTTTATCAAGATCCCAAAGACAGAGAGAAATTTATTGCACTGCTAACAAAACATGGCTATACCAAAAATATAGAAAGTCGCTTACTGCACAAAGATGGACGCATAATTTGGGGAATTGAAAATTCAAATCTCTCCGAAGACCCTAACAATGGCGGAATGATCATTCATGGCACGATCATTGATATAACAGATTTAAAAGAGGAGCAACGTTTACAGGATGCTCTACGATTAATTGTGCTTTCAACCACTAGGGCATCTGATATCGATGATCTTTATAGAGAAATACATAAAATCATCAGAGAAGTGATGATCGCTGATAATTTCTATATTGCGCTATACGATGAAGATGACGATCTGCTCCGTTTTCCATATTTGATGGACGAAGGAGAAGATTCTGTCGAGCCATACAAACCGGATCAAGGTATGACCGAATATGTACTAAGAAATGGCAAACCGTTGCTTTGTGAAATTCCCTTACAAGAAGAAATAGCTGACCAGGGAGAATTTGAATTTGTCGGTGCGTCTCCCCAAATCTGGCTTGGTGTGCCTCTGACTATGGAAGATAACGTAATCGGTGTCATAGCAGTTCAACACTACACTGATCCCAAGGCATATTCACTTCGAGATCAGTATTTTTTGGAGTTTGTATCTTCCCAAATTGCTCATGCTATTACACACAAGCAGGCAGAGCAGGCGCTGATACAAGCCTACGCCGAGCAGGAACAACGCGTAAAAGATCGCACTCAAGAATTACAGGTACACGTCGAACAAGTCGAAACACTCAACCTGGCCATGACCAACCTTTTGGCAGATATTCGTGCCAACCAGGAATATCTAAAAAAATCTCAGGTAGAATTGGAACAAGCTCACCAGTTGTTGCAGGATGAACGCATTCATGAGCAATCTACATTACTTCGTCTTTCCCAGTCCCTGTTAGCCGAGAATGATTCTCAGGCTATCATGGACCTATCAGTCAGTGAGGCAAAAAAAGCAATTAAGGCAGAATTCGCCGCAATTGCTTTGGTAGTAGGCAAAGGCAATCATTTTTCAGCACTGGCCAAGGTTGGTTGGGCACCCAAATTATTCGAGGATATGAAGAATATCCCCATTGAAGACAGTACTGCAATGGGCCGAGCTATACTGACCAAAAAAACCGTGATCACAAGCCTAGCCTCTGAACAAAACACTACTTCAGCTCAATTTATTCAAAAGACAGGAATTCAAGCCTCGCTCATTGCTCCCATGCTTGTTGGTGATCAGGCAATTGGCGGATTGGCGCTTGATAGTCTTACGCCACGTGATTGGACTAAAGACGAGGTTCGCCTGCTCTCTCTGATCGCAAATACCACCGCTCAAGCACTGGAACGAGCGCGCTTATTCGCAAAAGTCAGCGAAGGTCGCCAACGATTGCATGAGCTTTCTAAACGTTTGGTAGACGTGCAAGAGAATGAACGCCGAGCCGTAGCCCGAGAACTACATGATCAAATTGGTCAAAGCCTCTCAGCTATCAAGCTCAAATTGCAGTCATCTCTTGATATTTCACCAATATCTGAAGAGTTTGATTATCTGATCAATTTAACAGACGAAACCATTCAACAAGTTCGCGACCTTTCACGCGATTTGCTCCCGGCTGTACTGGACGATTTCGGTCTTGAGCCGGCGATAAGCTGGTACGTTGATCGACAAACGCAATGGTCTAATATTGAAATAAAATTAGCAATTGATTATCCAGAAAAGCGACTAGAACGGGAAATTGAAATAACTGCTTACCGAATAATTCAGGGTGCCTTATCCAATGCTATCCAACATTCTCAGGCCGAAAGCGTCGATCTGCGAGTCAGCACTCTGGAACATGAACTCTGCATTGAGCTTTCAGACTCTGGGATCGGATTTGATGTATCTGAAGCACTGTTTGGAGCCAAACAAGGCAAAAGCTTGGGGTTGCTTAACATTATCGAACGCGCTGAGCTTGTGGGTGGAACTGCAGATATTTCTGCATCTCCGGAAGAAGGAACTCTGATCGAAGTCAGATTGCCTCTTGCATTGGGCCAAACCATTGAAAGACGCGATAAAGCCAGAGATAAAAAATACTCAAATCAAAGCTTGCCCTGAACAACTTCATCAAGTTACACTATACTATATTTGGCTCTCAATTAATCCCCAAAATCCATGCCCCTCTCCGAACCAACCCCCTACGTTACGGACAACACTGATCAGAAACACCAACTGACCAGGGACGACAACATGATTGGCCGTTCAGTTGACAATCACATCGTTATCACCAGCAAACGCGTCTCTCGCCAACATGCCAAAATCAGCCCTGCTGGGCGCTCGTGGATGCTCGATGATCTGGGCAGCGCCAATGGGACATTTCTCAACGATGAACGTGTTCTAGCCCCAGTTGTAATCCGCGATGGCGACAAGATCAGTATCGGTGATTTGGATTTCACCTTTCATGACCCTGAGGCCACCATCCGTGACGACCCCTTCCCAGAGCTTGAAGTGGACCTTCCCGCGGGGGTTGTGAGGATCGACAGAAAGAAGATAGACTTATCCCCCAAGGAATTCACACTAATCACCTACCTTCATGAGCATCATGGCGAAGTTTGCTCTAAGGACGATATCAGCACCGCGGTCTGGCCGGAATACCAGGGAGAAGCTTACGATTACCAGATCGAGAATTTGATCCGCCGTTTACGCACCAAGCTCGAACCTGACCCCGCCAACCCGCAAATCTTGCTCACCATCCGCGGGTTAGGATACAAATTAATCACGCGACTTTAGGAATTTTCGTACACGGATTCAACGGACGATCACGGATATTAAATCAAAAAATCCGTAAATCCGTGAAATCCGTGTACTTTTTTGCGAAAATATCGAACGACAATAGCTGGCTGTTAGCTTACGGATAGGTTGAAAAGTCATCTCCCTGCTACACTCTTGGCAGATTGGAGGCACGACAAATGGCAAGCAATCAACCTCGATCTAGAATAGCAGAGCCAGCGACTTTCTTCGAAGTACAGGAGAATGCACTCATGCTGGTTTCACTGCAAGGGCAATCCCTTGGTAAATATCGCGTCTTAGAACCTTTGGGACGCGGTGGCATGGCTCAGGTTTATCGCGCCTACCACCCCCAACTCGACCGTTATGTGGCCGTCAAAGTGCTGCGCTCCGACCTGGTCGAGGATGAGGAGTTCCTGACTCGCTTCCGCCGTGAAGCCCAATCGGTGGCTAACCTTCGGCACCCCAACATCGTCCAGATCCACGATTTCGACTTCCAAGACGAAATCTACTACATGGTCATGGAGCTGCTCGAAGGCGATACGCTCAAAGCTCAGTTGAACCAACGCCGAGCCAAAGCCGAAGGCCTTCCCCAAGCAGAGATGGTGCGCATTATGTTGGATATCCTCGAAGGGTTAGCTTATGCCCACAACGAGGGCATTATCCACCGCGATATAAAACCGGCCAATATTATGCTGACCAAGCGGGGTCAAGCTGTGATCAGCGATTTCGGCATCGCCCAAATCCTTGGAAGCACGCAGTTCACCGTTTCAGGGGCCTTGATGGGCACGCTCAGCTACATGGCGCCCGAACAAGGTTTGGAAGGCCGCACGGGAGTACACAGCGATATTTATTCTCTGGGCGTTGTCTTTTACGAGATGCTCACCGGCCAGCCGCCGTTCGATGCCGATACGCCATTAGCGATCTTGATGAAGCACGTCAACGACCCCCTGCCTTTACCCCGCAGCATCGATCCCGAAATCCCTGCACAGTTTGAACGCGTGGCCCTCAAGGCTCTGGCAAAGGAACCTGATGATCGTTACCAGAGCGCCGAAGAAATGGCAAACTCTATTCAGGAGATAGCTGACGAGATCGGCGTGTCAATCCCTGATCGCATCTCTTTGCCTGAAAAGGAGAGTCCCGATGCCATACAGTCAAACTCTGTTGCCAAAGCAGTAGCCGTAATCTCAGGTGCTGATCGCGAACACATCAGCGGAGCGCCCTTCGCTAACGATGACACCGAAATCGCCCCTGGAGAGCAGCTCGCCGAAAAAGTTCGGCCCAAGGTCAAAGCTGCTGCTGAGGCATCCAGCCAAGATAGCTTTCCCGCAGAACTTGTTCCCGAGTACAGTATCGGGCCGGCATCTGCCCGCGCCTGGCTCACCGTCGCTGTCACGCTGATCGGCTTCAACCTGATGGCTGTTTTCTACGGTCTGGTATCCAGCAATTGGCGTATCTATCAGGTCGGGTGGCCTGCTGAAGTGCTGCTGGTCAGCCTCGGCTTTTGCCTGATGATGGTGTATGGTGGCGCTTCTTGGATGATTATCCCGGGGGGAATCCTTCTGGGTAATGGGGTGCTGTTTGCCTTTTACTCCCTAACGGGTTGGTGGAATATGTGGAATTTCCTCTGGCCTCTCGAACCCTTGCTGGTAATTGGATCGGTGCTCTACGCCTTGTGGTTGTCTGGACGAAGAGAGGAAAGACACCAACTTGCCAGCCAAGCTGGAAAATGGATGACACAACTTGCCTTTGTCGTGCTGGTCATCACCATCGCGGTTTCCGCGATTCCAATCAGGTAATAATTTATTCTGTCATTCTGAACCCTATCTGGGAGAAGATGCTCAAACGGCTGTCTTGTTGCAGAGCGGGAGACTCTTCGCTCGCCACAGGCATGGCGGCTCAGAGTGACACTAGTGAAAGAGGTTCGAAATGAAACTTAAATCTTCTACCCTGTTTGGCATTCTCCTAATTTTATTCGGCGGATTGATCCTCGGAAGCAACCTGCTAGCTGCCACCACCGGATTTCGTATTCAGTGGTTTAAAATCTGGCGCTTTTGGCCGGTACTTGTGGTGATGCTGGGCTTGATGTTCACTGCTTCTCCCTTGCTTTGGCGTGATAAGCGCGGCCTGGGCGCATTGTATATTCCCGGATTGCCCATCCTTGTAACTGGTGGAATCTTGTTCTTAGCCAGCACGCTGAACAATTGGGAGATCTGGTCGTTTTTGTGGCCGCTGGAAGTTCTAGCCCTGGCGTTGGGCTTTACCTTTGCAGCCCTGACAATTAGATCTGTTGGTCTGGGTGTTCCTGCGATCATCATTGGCTTGAACGGGTTAGTGCTGCAATTTTGTGCGATTACGGGCTTTTGGTCAGCATGGTCTTTCTTATGGGCCATCGAACCATTGGCCATTGGGCTGGTTTTGCTCATGTTCAGCTTGCGATATCACAACAAACCCACTTTCATCATCGGGGCATCCTTCTGCGGATTTGCCCTTGTCGCATTCCTCATCATGCTGATGTTGACTTTCACTGGCTGGTGGGCATTCCGCTATATCGGGCCTGCGCTGTTGGTTGCAGGTGGTATTCTCATGCTGTTGTTGGGCTTGGTGAAAAAGCCCTCGGACCAAGATATTCTTACTGGCGAAGGTAGCGCCTCATAGCGCCTTCAGGGTTTTAATCAAGCTAAAGGAATTCAGAAAATGAAAATTCTAATTACATACTTCTCTCAAACCAATAATACTGCCAGAGTAGCTGCTGGGATTTGTGAAGCATTGATTTCCCAAGGTCAGCAAGTTCGCATGGAGAACATTTGCGATATTGCTCCAGAAACCCTGACTGACTACGACTTAGTTTTTGTCGGATCGGCGTGTCATGATGCTGATATCGCCGAACCAGTAAAATTGTTCCTAGAAGAAATCGATCACGCCCCATTTTTCAAAATGGCCGGATTCGTCACCCACGCCACCACAATGAACGACGGTAGTGATCGAAATCAAGAACTCTATCAACGATGGGCGGGCAAATGCGCTAAGTCGTTTGATCAGATAAGTCGGGAGAGGGATATTGAATTTTTGGGGTATTTCCACTGTCAGGGAGCACCTAACGAAGGCATCGCTGACTTCATTAATCGCGTCATTTTTACCGACGAAGATGAATGGACGCAATATATTGAGGAAGTCAGAATGCACCCCAACGAGGAAGATATTCAGAATGTCAAAGAATTTGCCAGAAGTGTCTTGTTGAAATTCGAGAGTGTGGCAGCATAAAAACCATGAATCGCATCAAATTCTCCAAACATGGCACATTCCGAATTTAATATTCCTGAGGGAAATTATGTTTCCTTACCCATCCCCCCTGCCCCCCTTCCCTGCCGGAAGGGGGGATTTGTGAAAAAAATAGGTTTTTGCTGGCGCGAAGCACCGCAGGTAGGACGGTACTTAACCGTGGACATTGAAATCAGCCGCAGAACTGTCATTCTGAGGAGAGCAGCGACGAAGAATCTTACTCTTTGAGTGACAAATACATAGATTCCTCGCTCCTTTTGTCGCTCACGCCACAGGCGGGCCTCCGGCCATGACACTTTGGGACGCTCCACGGTTTACTACCGTGCTACCACACCGCAAGCACCTATTTTTTTTCACCATTTTCCCTCCCCAGATTGTCGGGGGAGGCTTAGGGTGGGGGCGATTAATAGCAAATCAATCAATTTTTCAGCAAAAACTAATTTTTGGGTGACTCATATTTGGTTGTGCGCCTTATCAAAAATCATCTATAATTAATTCCTAGCTACCTGACAGTTTCAATTTTGTACACGGATTTCACGGAAAAACACGGATGTTTTTATGAATCTTTACAAAAAATCCGTGAAAATCAGTGTAAATCCGTGTCCCAGAAAGTTTTTTTCTCAAACTGTCAGGTGGCTAGATAAATTCACTTGATTTGTAAAAGGAGAGAATTACGATGGAATTCGAAGAATTAGTTGCAGAACTCAGTTCAGATCCCGAGGTTGTCCAGGCCAAATGGTTTGGCAAACCATGTATCAATGTCAGCGGCAAAGCCTTTGTCGTCAAATTTGGCCGCGACCTGGCTTTCAAGTTAACTGGCGATGATCACGCTAACGCCTTGAGCGTTGAAGGAGCAAAGCTCTTCGATCCACGCGGTAAGGGTAAGCCATTCAAGGAATGGGTGCAGATACCGGTTGCTCAAGCATCTGCCTGGGTTGAATACGCTGAAGCTGCTAAGAAGTTTGTCGTTAGCCAGGCCAAGTAAAAGACCTGAGTTTTGTTAAAGATTTCATAATCGCTATACAGGTTATAAAGAAACAACCTGTCCGCAAAATTCGCATTCTAATTGCCGCATACCCTTGAATGCTTTTGGCAACTTTCCGCCGCAGCTAGTGCATGTGGTTGGAATTGTCTTCGAATCAGACGCTTCAGAATGTGTGTGTTCGCCATCTGAGACTGCACCGGAATATTTTGATTTCGCAATTCGCCCAGACTTGACTTGCTCGATCAGATTTTCCCACATCTCGTTATCAGCATAATCTAAGAACCGCATAGTGACTTCATTGGGGACATCCTTTGCGTCCCGGTTGAAATTTATTGTCAATAGTTCCTTCACGCCAAAACCCAATACGCCCCCTTTGTCTTCTGCGCCATGTTTGTCGATTGCACCAACGGGAGCCTGCCAGGCCATTTCGCGGACAGTCTCTTTCTCGGTTGTAATGAAGAGCACTTTTTTGGTGGCCACCTCTTCGATCTGCTCATAGAACACGCGTTGATCCGTAAGATATAAGACGCCTTCGGGCTCCCCCTTCTTGCTCATCCATTTCGCTTTACACGCAGCTACCCCATTTTCTTCGGGATTTAGTTTGAAAGCTGAATCTCGCAGATTTTCCACTAGAAACGTGGCCCATTCAATTTCTTCGTAGACTTCACCCAACTCGTCTGAACTTCGCTCGAAAGCACGGCGCACGTTTTGCTCTGCAGCACTAACCTCGGATTCGAAAGATTCAAGTTTGCGTTCTAGATCATCCAACAGATTATGGCTTCTTTCTGCCCTGTTGAGTAATCGCTCAACTTCGTCGGCAGAATCGCGCACAATCTGCGTTTGCTGATCGAGTTCACGTTCGGCCGCTCTCTTTTCCCGTGGCCAGCGAGAACGTACCTCTTCTGCTTTGCCCTCCCAATCGCCACCAAATACATAACCCTTTGAGCGAATTTCGGAAATATAGTCTTCAAGTTCGCTTACATCCCTCCCGACGTTGCTGAGCTCATCTGAAACAGTACTCAATGT
Source organism: Anaerolineales bacterium (assembly GCA_016785015.1). GTDB lineage: Bacteria > Chloroflexota > Anaerolineae > Anaerolineales > UBA11858 > NIOZ-UU35. The sequence continues at coordinate 33,578 of JADHTJ010000016.1, read as the reverse complement.
AACTCGATCTGAGAGCGAAGACCACTCATAGGCTAAACGCTCATACACGTCTTGAGGGGTTTCTTCGCTGGAAGATCCCGATGAATTTAAATTGTCAGACATGATCAACTCCTGTTACTTTTCCTGGACTATTATGGTGCATTTTATATAGTATAGCAGTAATCTTTGTAACCGAAAAGTGATAGGCAGGTTTTGTTTAGAGATATCTATTATTCTTCACCCCAAGTCTCAACCCCCATTAGCGATCTATGCTAGATGATCTTAATTTCGACCCCACTGCGCGGGCAGGCCGATATACACTCCATACACTTGGTGCACGATGAAAGATCTTCATCCATTGAAAGATTAAGATCTTCGGGGCATACCCGCTGACAGGCGATACAGGGTTGGCAAGTGTCGGGGTTACTTTGAACTTTTAAGAAGGGGTTGAAACGGCTCAGCTGGCTGATGCCTGCCCCCAGAGGACAAAGATCGCGACAGAATGAGCGACCGCTAGCCCACTCTATCCCAAGCAGCGCACCCATCCATCCAACAGACGGCAGGATACTTCCACCAGTGCCAGCAGCAATTGCTCCCCGGCAAACAACCCCTGCTGGACAAATTGTGCAGAAAATTGGATTGTGGCAAACATATGCCGCGCCGATCACTCCACCAACAATGATGCGCTGCGCCCATGCGCGATACTTCCAAGGTTTGGAGTTGGTCGTTGGTCCGCGGTTGAAAATCCAACGCCCAGGGCAGATCCAACCACAAAATGCGCGCCCAAACAGAACGATTAGAAGAAAGCCAATTAGACCAGCCAGCAGCAAACTTGGGACGATCACCCTCGAGGCAGCAATTAGTTGGACAACACCCAGGGGACAGGCAATCTCAAGGGGGCCGATCTCCACAACACAGGTGCTCCCATTCCACAAATTCCCACCGATCAACAAGAAAAAGCCAATTGTAGTCACGAATCGAATGCTGGGCCAAAACTTGAATTTTCTAGTTTTAGGTCGAGTTCTAGGTCTGGTTGAAATCGTTGTTGACATAATCGCCTATACAATCTGGTGTAGAGAAACCGCTTTACCCTTGCTCATATCGCCGCCTACCTCTGCAGCGCGGGGGCAGATATTCACACAAGCACCGCAGCCGTTACAGCGCGTTTCGTCGATATGCGGACGCAGAAAGACACCGTCGGGCTCGATCCAAATGGCGTCTTGGATGTCAAGGCATTCCTGGTAACACCAACGACAGCCCGTGCTGTTCCAGGCAATGCAGCGATCACGGTCAATAACTGCCAGGGCAATCTTGACAGTCTCAATTTCGAAAGGCTCCAACGCCCCCGAGGGACAGGCTGCCACACAGTCGCCACTGAAATCACACCAGCCAGACAAACCATCGATATAGGGAAAACCTTGTCTATCTATCTGGATAGCTAGCTGTTCGCAGGCTGAGGTGCATTTCCCACAGCGCAAGCATAAGGCGCTAAAGTCTGGCTCTGGCAGCGCGCCAGGAGGTTTAATATTGGCCGAGGCGGATTTGGGTTTTAGCAGCAGATAAACTAATCCTGCGCTGGCAGTTCCCCCTGAAATTCGTAGAAATTCACGACGAGTCAGTGATGTATTCATACATTTCCATACCGATAAATTATATTGACTAATAAAGGTTGGGGATGAGGCGATCCATGTCCTCATCCCCATTCAAGAGGAGGAAGATATTATGCTAATCTTGGATCACTAGTTTACCTCTGACTCTGGAATGCATCGGGCTGCAAACAATATAGCAGACGAAACTGAAAGTGCCGCTTTCCTCAGGAGTAAATTCAACATAAGTCCACTTGCCAGGATGGATGGTCTCGCTGTAAATATTGAAGTCTGGGATATTGACACCATGAGAAGTGTCGTCAGCGGTGAAGCGCAAACAGGCTGGTTCTCCCTTTTTGAGATAAACGGTGTTGGGTGTGGGGTTGCCATGCTCATAGGTGCGCATGTGAATGGTGACGCAGTCGCGTTTCGCTTCCAGCACACCCTCATAGATGAAGATGCCTGCCACGGTTCCAATAATCGATAGAAATACCAGAATTCCACTGATGGCCTCGACTATTTTTTTATTCATAGAAATACCTCCATCAATCATCGCTAATTACAACACCACTGTTGAGTAAATCGCTTCTAAATCTAGGCCAGGAAGAGTCGGCTAAACCCATGCTGTCCGTTTTCAAGGCATATAGAAAATCATCATCAGAGCCAACGTATAAGATGCCATCTGGGGAGATGTTCGGTGAACCGGTGACATATTTATCGGTTTGATATTTCCACAGCACGTCGCCCTCGGGCGACATGGCGTAAACATCCTGGTTATAGGAACCGAAATAGATCGTGCCATCGGCGCCAATCGCAGGGGATGAAATCACCCAATCTCGGGTATCGAATCTCCAGGCTAGTGTGCCACCGGATTGGACTGCATAAAGGTGGAAATCCATGGAGCCGACATAGACGGTTCCATCAGGGCCAATTGCCGGCGAGGAATACACCTCGGCTTCCGTATCTAGATGCCATTTCTCGGTGCCATCGGGGTTGACTGCATAGATGGCATAATCACTGGAGCCCACATAGATCGTCCCGTCATCTGCGATGGACGGGGACGAATACACCGGGCCGCCGGTCTCGAAACGCCAGAGCACTTTGCCACTGGGATCAATGGCATACAGGTGGTTATCTTCCGAGCCAACATAGATTACGCCATCGGCGGATACCGCCGGGCAGGAGACGACCCAGCCGTTGATGTCGAGCTGCCATTTCAACTCACCGTTGGGTTGGATGGCATAAAGGTAGTTGTCGTCCGCCCCGAAATATATCGTGCCATCAGGTCCTAAGGCCGGAGAGGATTCGATTTTCTTTAGCGCTTCATACGTCCAAAGCAGATCGCCATCCGAAGTGAGTGCATATAACTTGCGGTCGAAAGAGGTCAAATAAATGGTTCCATCAGGAGCGATGGCCGCCGAGCCGTGCACCCAGTTACCTGCTTCAAATTTCCATTTGACTTTCCCCTTCGGCGTGAGCGCGTAGAAAAATGAATCATGCGCGCCAACGTAGATCGTACCATCAGCGCCGATGGCTGGAGCGGCAACGACGGCATTACCGGCTTCGAAGCGCCAAAGTCGGCGCCCTTTGGGCCCGCAGGCGGAGAGAAAAAAGACCAAAAGGATGACCAAAAATAATATTGTTTTAGCTCGTAGTGACGACTTCAGTCGTCCACGAACATATGCGACTGAAGTCGCAACTACAAACTTTCCCAATGACAGGATACTAGGCATGCTCGACCCCCTTCTCTTGTAACCATTCATAACTCTCAGACAAATCCCCACTATGCATCACTAAATGACGGTTGCCGTATTTAGCTAACTCTGGGTTGTGGGTCACTAATAGAACGGTCATATTCTGACTGAGATTCAGATCGCGCAGCAAAGATAAAATCTCCCATTCAGTTTCCACATCCAGGTTACCCGTGGGCTCATCAGCTAGTAGTAGATCAGGTTTATTGGCCAATGCACGCGCCAACGATACACGGGCCTGCTGCCCACCGGAGAGTTCGGCAGGATAGTTATTTCGTTTATCGGACAGGCCAACCCAATCAAGCAACTCAAGGGCATATTTATTTCCAACTAGCGAATCAGCAAAGATGCCCGGCAGTCGCACATTGTCCAGTGCGGTCAGGGTGGGGATCAAACTTGCAAATTGAAAGACAAAACCGATGCGCTCGGCGCGCAAGGCTGAAACCTCGCTGTCGCTCAAACTTTGGATCGTTTGGTCAAAAACGCGCACTCCGCCAGTGGATGGTGCAGTCAAGCAGCCAATCAGGCTCAACAGTGTGGTTTTCCCAGAACCAGAGCGACCTGTAATACTGACAAAATCGCCCGCCTGTACTTGCATAGAAACATCATCAACCGCTTTAACAATTTCTGTGCCTTGCTGATAGTGTTTGCTAACACCCCACAACTCGATCAAGGCCGACGAGGCCGAACTCTCTTGCATATCCGTATTTTTCAAGAAAATATCATTTTGCGCAATCATTATTCCCCCCGACGGACGGCCGCGTAAGGTTCCATGCGGCTGATCGAGAGCGCTGGTTGAAGGGATGCTAAGGCGCCAGTAAACAGAGCCAAGGCTAACAGTCCCACTTCCACACCGATGATTTCCAACATGCTGGGGAGCAAATATGGAATGCGCAGCCGCAGTTGGATCAGACGCGAAAAGCTCATCAACAGCACGCCCGATACCAACAAGCCGATCACGCCCCCCATTCCGGTCAATAATCCTGCTTCGCTCATCACCAATTGAAAAACAGCTCTGCCGCGCGCACCCATGGCACGCAGCAATCCTAGCTCGCGCTGGCGTTCGTTGACGATCAATGAAAAGATCAGGCCAACCAATAGCAACGACATCAGCCACAAAGTTGCGGTGACCCCAAAGGTGATACCCATCACGCCCTGCATCTGCCGGGCGACGGCCTGGTTGAGCTGCGAGGCAGTAAACACATTCACACCGGACAAATTTCCTTCGATGGCTTCGGCCACATCGATAACATCAGCACCGGGGGCAATGCTAACCATCACAGAAGAAATTTCATTTGGGGGAATTGTTAATGTTTCCTCAGCCAGTTCAGCCGAATCTGCGATCATTTGACGCAACCCCTCGATGGGCACGTAAATCGTGCGATCGATGCCCATGCCGGTTCGTTCCAGCACGCCGGCAATTCTGAAATTGGTGCCATAAAATGTAGCTCCATCGCCTTCCCTGAGCAAGATGCGGTCGCCGGCAATCACATCCAACGGGCCCAAGGGTTGGCCATCCAAGTGGGTCACCAACCAGGGAGAGATTGTAAAATCGGATTGAGGATCAAAGCCCACCAGAAAAAACTCCCCAATACAACATGAAGCGTTGGTCAAAGTCTGCACGAATACCTGGGAGGATGTTTGTGCCACACCGGGCAGATCAGCAATTTGAGCCTCGATCTGATCGGACATATAGAAGGTAGTCGGCTGACCGGTGATAAAAGCCTCCTGAGCGGGTGCCTTATACCCCGTGGGGACGACTACCAGATCTGCACCCAGGCGTGCTTGCCCGACCGAGAGGCTGGTCTGTACCCCGCGCAGAATGATTGTGGCAGCGAATAGCGATCCAGTCATCACCGCAACACATAGGCCAATGGCCACACTGCGATAGGGCTTGCGGCGCAGGTTTTGCAACGCCAGATTAAAGAGGTTGATATCTTTCATCGCCCCCACCCCTGGCCCCTGCCCCGCGATTCGGGGGAGGGGAATAATGAAAAATACAGGGTGCGAGCGGTGCTGCGCCCTAGCTGGCAGCCTGTATTTTCCCAAATACTCCCCCCTTCCTGGGAAGGGGGGTCGGGGGGGATGGGATAGATTAAATATATTTCCATCTGAACAAATCAATCACTAACAACTTCAGCATTGGACCGAGGTAGAAAGCTGCCGTACAGTCCCAGACCGGTTACTACCACGCCCAAAATGATCAGGGCTGGCTTGGTGCCGATATTGCAAGCCATCTCGGGGTTCATGCAGGTTGGAATAATGAACAACGGGGTCAGGATGGTTGCCAACCCCAGGAAGACGACCTGGTTGTTCAGTCGCTTGCGAGCTTCGTCCGTTTTGGCGAAAGCTACCAACAGACCAGAGATCAACACCAAGGCGCCAATGATCCATTCTGCACGCGCTGTCCAATTGCAGCGCATAGGAACTTGCTTGCCATTGACCAACTCTAGCAGTCCTTCACATACTGGGAAGACTACTGGTGTAAGAATGATCAACACCCCAACCACTGCAATGATTACTCCAAAAACGTTTACCTTTTTCATGTGTGCCTCCTATATTAGTGTAATGTTATTGTGACGTTGTATATTATACTCGCACACACCGGTACTTTACTAATTGGCGAACAACTAAATCCTATTGGGTTCGTAGTAGGGCACGAGAGTGCCCGTGCCTGTCTCAAGTCGAAGCGCACTTCCGTGCGCCACTACAAACCCGCGTTCTAAAGTCTTCCCGATTTAGAAGCTAAACTTCTTTGAGAAGTTTAGCTTCTTGATGGAATTTATTTCCAGACGGACCATTCGTTTTTAAAGCACCAGCCAAAAGAATACACACAACGTATGTTTACGGGTAGTAGCCCATCCTCGATGGGCGGTCTTGAAAATCGACCAACGCGGTTTGTCTGACTACCCGGTATCTGCTATTACGCTATAACACCAACCAGAAAAAGATCGCCGTGACCGCCATAAGATAAATGATGATGGGTGTCAGCGTCTTGATGATCAATTTCTTCTCAGTAGTATGGTTGATGGCGATGCGGTAGACCGTGTAGATCGAGAGCCCCAATCCTGTCAGCATAATCGGTATTTGTAGATACGGGATAATATGAGGTGCATACATCACCCAGCCATAATCCGCCGTGCCAAAGAGATCCCATCCCCAACCCATAGGATCAGACAGCAGCGGGACGGCATAGGAAATATCCACTAGGGCAAAGGCGATCGTAAAGGCAATCCAACCGGCAAGGCCAATGGGCACGATAGCGTAGCCATAATCGGTGAACAGGCGCTTGAGCGGCGGAAGGCCCATGCCTACCAGGGTCACATTGGAACCGCCAGCTGCTTTTTTCGGGGCAGGTTGACGTCGAACGAAAGCCGTAAAACCGCGCCACAGTTCGGGGACAAAAGCAAAAGCCTCTTGTGCAGGCACCAGCCCGCCCTCAGCCCAGCCCTTTCCCAGCCATACGGCGACATAATAAAGTCCCGGCATGATGATCAGATTCATCGAAATAAAGAGCACGGCGTACAACAAATATTGGGGCACTGTGGCCATATTGGCCATATCTTTGAGGAAACCCCAGGGTCCCAGGTAGACGGCGATATAGATCAGCGCGCAGGCCAGCATGATGAAGGCGTTGTAGATCTCATCGATGCCGCGCCCTTTGATAACAAACAGATCGCGGCCGAAGGGACGAATGTTCAAGGCCATGTTGTCGTGCGGGCAGCTCTTGAAACACTCCGTGCACATGCCGCAGAAGGCATTGCGATCCAGGCCGCCAGGGTAATTCAACCAGGGGCAGCCATAACCGTGGGCATCGCCAGTGATGCAGGTTTTTTCAGTATGCTCTTTGCAGATTTGGGTATCTTTGACGCGAATCTCGACCGGCGCGACCATGGAATACATACCCGTAAAACCACTCACCGGGCACAGGTAGCGGCAAAAGATCCGCCGTCCATAAACCACTGATGTCACAGCGGCGCCGATGATGAACAGCGCTAACACTACACCGGTCCAAACTGGCCGCGTGATGATAAAAGCGCTGAAAAGACACACGCCCAGGAAGCCAAGATTTTGGGGCCACAGATTACGCAGGCTTTTGGGCCACATCTTGCGGGCAAATGAAGCGGCGCGCTCGCGGCCTTTAGCGACGAAAGATCGATGATCCAGCCAGTCGCCGGGCGCAGGCAGCGGGCACATGGTACACCACAAACGCCCGCCGATGGGGATGAAGAAAAATTTCAACGCCGCCCACCAGACGATCCAAACGTAGACGATGGCAAAGTTGGCATTACCCACCGGAGAGCCAAAGAAGGCCGCCGCCATAATCACGGCGAAGAAGAAGAGATTTGGGATAAACAATGCAAATTGGAACCAGCGCGATTTGAGCGCTGAGCGGATCCACCCGAAACGGGTCAGTTCGAAAACCCAACCCCCCAGAGGATCTTTGTTGGGATCATGGCCCCAACGTTGAACAGCAGCCACGGAAAGGAAGGCCACTACCAGGGTCAAGCCCCAAGCAATGGGTAATTTTTGATAGGGTTCGACGATTAGTTCCCCTACCATGAAGGGATGCAGCGGCCCACACACCACAGTACATCGAAAGTGATGCAGCCCGGCTTTGTCGGCAACAAACTCCACCGTCGGCGGGGGGTCTTGACGAGGATACGCCTCGAGTTCTACATCATAATTCTCCAAGATCAACCCGTGGGTGACATCATCGGCGATCAAAGTGATACGTACAGTGTCCCCTTCTTGAACGTGGAATTTGCGGGGCGTGTATTCGAATGCTCGAGCCTGAATGGTTATCTCGCGTGTCCCCCCTACGCTTGCCTGACCAATAACGTTTGGGTTGATCAGCATGAGGGTGAAGAAACCCAAGACGATGAGGGAGAGCAACAACCAGCGCAGCTTTTTCATGGGCTTGCCTTTCTTTTCTAGTGGGAAGGTTGAATAATATACCAATAACAATAATCACGAATGGAAACGAATTTAACGAATAGCACGAATTTAATCATTCGTGACTCCACTGAAAGAACTACCAGACGAGGGCTTCTGCCGGAATGCTTTTTGCAGTAGAGTCATTCGTGAAATTCGAGTTATTCGTCACAATTCGTGACTATTTTGATTTCTATTTAGATGAACACCCTGAACAGGATGTAGCCACGCAGCCTCCGCATGGCGAGCTGCCAGCCATCGCGCGGACGTTGCCATCAGCACCCATTGAAAAGGCCATCGCAGCCGAGATCATACGCGAACTTTGCTCACTGCCACAATCTGGACATTCGGCTGACGAATCACGCTGGGAAATGCTGCGCATCGTTTCAAATTGGTTAAGGCAATCGGTGCATTGATACTCGTAAAAAGGCATTAGTTTTTGCTCCAAAATACCATTAGTCTACATCCCAATCGTATTGGGTGGATCAATTGGCCAATCGCGGCCAAGATGGATGGTTTTTTACTCTTATGAATAAAGTATAATTGCCGGTGGTCTGGAGGGGATGATGCTCCTAGTAAGAACTCATCCCCCCCAGGCTCCACTGATAATGGGGGTTAGGCAGTTTCCTTCTTACCTCGAAGGAATGCCAGAACACCTGCAATTGCAGCAAAGATCAAACCGGGGAGACCAAAGACAAGCAGCAGTAAGCCGCCAGCTTTAGCTTCCAGTTCGACCTGGGATGCGCCGTAGTTCTGGATGGCAAAGAGGATCAGGATGATCCCCAGGATGCCCAGCACCCATTCGTACCAGGTTAGTTTAATTTTTCCGCCGGTGGCGAGCCAGAAAATGGCAGCGCCCAGCACTAATCCAACTATTAACCAAAACATTTGATGCGCTCCTTTCTAGGTCGTTTCGCGAACGGTCTGAACGGTGTCAATGCCGTAGTCGGGCAGGTTGAGTGTCCACCACTCTTCGCAGTCCTTCTGGGGCTTGCCGAACTCCAACGGGAAGTTGGTGTACAGCAAATCGTCCATCTTCTTGAATGTGGAATCGAAGGCTGGCACGGTTGCGGCCATGTAATTGCGCACGCGGTTGAAGCTGGCCAGGTTCTTGGTGGCGAAGGGGCAGGCGCTGAAGCACAAGCCGCAGTTGGTGCCAGTGTATGTACGCTGATAGAAGCGGCACAGCACTGAATCCTCGAACCATGCTCGGTGACCGGGGTTATTCCAACCACCCCTGGTTTCCCAACTGGGCTCATCATCGAAGCTGAGGGATTTGCCGGGGCAAGCCTCGGCGCACTTCTTGCATTCGTGACAGAACTTGTACAGCCCAGCATCGATGGGCTTGGTGGGGGCCAAAGGCAGGTCGGTGAGCAGCTTGAAGACACGCACCATGGGACCATATTCTGGGGTCAGCAGGCGGTTGTAGCGTGAAAGCTCACCCAAACCGGCATAGACACCCAAAGCGGGGGAGATACCCAGGGCGTTTGTGCTGGATTCGGCCAAACCCATATAGCCAAGGCCATTCAGGAAGGTCTGTGCGCGCTCCTGGATGTTCTGAGAGCGGGTGTAGGTCAGGCTGGTGGTCAGCGAACCCAAAACGGTTGGGCAGCGGGCCATGGTCTCTTCGGACATCTGCACCGTGTAGACAATGGCGTAGCGCGCCTTCTTAGGAATGACGCGGTATTCTTCGGTCTCTTCGGGCAGCTCCACATCCTCGATGCGCAGTTCTTTGCCATCGGGATCGACGGAGTAGATGAATTTTTCGGTGGTTTCAGTCTGAAGTTCAACGAAACCGACCGTGGCTGCGCCCATGTGACGCATCGCAGCAGAGACGAGCTGGGAAGCCTCTTCAGGTGTGCCTGTCCACTTGGGGACGCCCCAAGTATCTGGGCCCTGAACCTTTTCAGGGTCGAGGAAGAATTGCCGTGAAGCACCACCGCCTCTGGCGGCGCGCTGCAGTGCGCGATCTTTCAGCGTGTATCCAGGAACATCGTTCTTGAGGTTGTCTGAAAGAAGTTCGCTGCTCAATTCGCCGAGTTGGTCAATGCGCTCCTGCTCAACATAAAGGTTGAAGCCGCGTCGGGTAGTATGGCGCTCGTTGTAACGCGCAACCTGCTGCCAATCAACTTCCGTCAGGGGCTCGTCCAGTTCTTTGATCCAACCGGGTCGGCCCAACGAAAACGCCTTGGTTTCCATGGATTCGCCGGCGGCGACCATGGGGACAAGACTAGCAGCTGCGCCTAACTTTCCGAGTTCACCAATGAACTCTCTACGGGTTAGGTTTTCAGGCATCTTACATTCTCCTTTCTGATATGAGGAGTTTCCACCTCCTTCCTCCGAGGTTTGTGGAAACAACGATCGAGGTGGGCGGCCTGGCTCGAATCAGTGGTCAGTGGTCAGTGGTCAGTGGTCAGCCCATACGACTGAATACTGATTACTGGTTACTGATTACTGGCTCTCACAGTTGCGGGACAGCGCCGGACTTGCAAAAAGACAAAAATTGGAGCTTGCTCACCGGCTTCGCCAAGGGCAGATCTTCTGCCAATCCTTCCCATCCGGGGGATCAGGTACCGCGATCGATGTTTATTTAATAAAGATCCTGTAAAAATCGTTCACATTTTTGGGGATGTGTCCCCGGCAAGTACTTTTCGTTCAGGTCTCTCCTTTCCTTGAAATTATTTCTATAAGAAACAGGACTACTCCTCGACTGTGATCTCCATGACAATCCAAGGGTGGATCGTACAGCCGACTTTGTAAGTACCCGGTGTATCATAGCCATCCCAAATGCGGCGCACAGTTTGGCCGGGGACGACCAGGATCTCACGCAGCCCAAGGTCTGGGCTGACCAGGTTGTGATCTTCATTCATGTCGCCTGATTCTGTATCACTGTTGAAGACGACGAAATAGACCTTCTCACCAGCGGGAATTGTGATGTGATTAGGGACGATCTCTTCGGCGGAGAACTCAAGCTCAACCAAAAAGGCGTTATCAGCTCCATTGGGAACAGGTTCATCCATGATGATCTCATCACTCTGCCCGCCCCCACCACAGGCTACTAGTAGTACAGTAGCTGTCAGCAATAATGCGGTTAGTAGGATTTTTTTCATTTCTTGCCTCCTATTTTGAGTAAGTCATGGGCATGCAATTTCATACTAGCTTTTCTTATCCATATCGTCGATTCCACTGACAACATCTGAAGCCATCCGCGATACTTCGCCAGACAATTCGTTAAATGCTTTCTGGACGGTCCCGATCACATCGCGGGCTTGACTGGCTAAACGAATGGTCTCTTTGGGACCTACGGCCAGAATTGCAAAAATCAATATTAATAATAATTCGCTTGCTCCTAAGCTGAAGAATTTCATCTCAGTACCTCAAATCCCTACCTGCCCGGTATCGGCCAGGGCTTTCTGGCGAGCACGACCCGCAAACCAGGCCAGCACAATACCAAACTCGTAGAGGACAAGCAGGGGAGCCATCACCAATAACATGTTAAACATATCGGGGGTTGGCGTAATGACCGCTGCAATGATAGCAATTGCAACCAAGGCAAAGCGCCTGCCTTTGGCTAATTGTTTGGATGTCACCAGGCCCATGCGGGCAACCAAAGCTAATAACAAAGGAGTTTCAAATACCACGCCACTGCTAATCATCACCGTGGTAACGAATGAGATGTAGCCATCTATGGAATACGTTGGTTGAACCAGCTCATCCATAAAACCTTGTAAATAGTTAATTGCCAGGGGCAGCATTACGCCACCAGCAAAAGCCACACCCAGGGCGAAGAAAAACCCAACCCCAAATACAGATGTTAGCAGAACCTTGCGCTCGCTGCGCGTCAACGCCGGCACGAAAAAAGCCAAAATCTGGAAAACGATCACTGGCATCGCAAAAACCAATCCCAACAGCAGTGCAATGCGGAAATAAACCACAATCGACTCAGTTGGATGAAGGGCAACTGGCCGGTTCTCACCCATGGGGATCAGCAGAAATTCCAGGCCACGCTTGACGAAAACCAAACTCCCGCCCGTAGCGATGATTAATACAACCACTGCTTTCAACAGACGTCGCCGCAGTTCTTCCATGTGCCCCCAAAAAGCCTTGCGCTTCTGGCTGATACCCTTTCGTGTGTCGGTTTGATCTTCGATAGTCATATTGCTTAGCTTGCGGCTTCTTTGGTTGGTTCCTCGGCTTCGGCTTCTTCATTCTTCGAGATTCCGGCGCGGAACTCGCGTATGGCAGACCCTAACTCTCCGCCAATTTTGCTCACACGGCCTACGCCGAACAGGACGATAACAATAATGAGAATGATGATCAATTCAGTCGGACCCAGTCCTAACATATTTTTCTCCTATTCTGATGATGCTTCTTCAAGATTTACAATATCTTCCATGACATGGCAAAATGCGCATGATTCAACCGGCTCCATGAGGCCAAAATTGGGGTGGCATGAAGAGCAGGGGTAATCTTCACCGTAATGCGAGTCATGCGGGTTAGATTCGTACTTGGCAGTCAGTTCTTCAAACCCTTGCAAGGTCTCGCCATGACACTCGATGCAAATCTCATTGGATGGTGGTCCCATGGGCGGCCATTCCGTATGACAATCCTCACAGAGCATTTCCTCCTGCTCCCTGTGGATGGCATCCAGGTCAGGCTCTTCTACCCAAGCCGCGATGGGATCTACTGTGGTTGGATAGTGGGACAACTGCCTAACAATCTGTTCAAATGTCTCGCCACTATCTAAATAATCTAACTGCACGTTCTCCCAGGTCTGATGGTGGCAGGCAGAATTCGAACAGAAGGAAGAGTTATCCGCCTCTCCAAAATTGCTCACATCGTGGCATTCACTGCAGTACTCGTTTTCATCGTCCTCGTCATAGACAAAACGATGCAGGGCGATCCAGTTGGGGTTATGATGGCTTTTGGGCTGCTGCTCATGGCTAATCAGTATTTGTGTTTCAAGATCTTCAGGTCCAGTAATCGCCGGGATTGCGTGACACAGATTACACTCTAGTCGAATTGCGTACCCAGCATAATCCAGGTGCTTACCATCATGGCAGCGGAAACAACCTGGATCGGTCATGTGTCCGAGATTGTTGGGATGCGTATTCCAATCTACCTGCTGATCAGGGAAAACAGTCTGTCGATAAATTTCTTTGATCGCTTTTATGGCCTGATCGATCTCATCAATGTGATCTTGTTGGAAATCGGCATGATTATCACGATAGTAATTCCGCAAGAGATCGAAATCCCTTAGGGCTTTTTCTTTTGATTCGTAGGAAGCGCTCAACGCCTCAACAGCTTTGCGCCGAATTTCAGGGATATCACTAGAAATTAGATTTCGTGATAGAGCGCTGTCAACGGCTTCTTCTGGATTGGGGAAGAAATGAGAAATGCGGTTGTGGCAGGTAATGCAGTCCATTTCCTTGAGATCAGTCTCGTCGATAGTAAAGGGGCTAATATCTGAACTGACATCGACATACTCGTAAACCGCGCTATATTGCTCATCAAAAACTTTGACATACGGAATTTCTTGCTCGCTCTCGTCGGTAGCATAATAAAGAACTTTGTTCTTGATATGCCAGTGGATGCCATCCCCCAAGCCTTCTCGCACAGTGCCCCCGCCAGTCTTCATCACCAAATAGGTTCTTTCCAGAGTATTTTGGTTATCCGAGCTATAGTTGTAAATCACCCGCTGGCTATCGTCAGAAAATTTGTCGGGATTATGGCAAAGCTCACAGACCTCTCGAGCTGGTCGCATGCTCTTGACCTGAAGGGGATACTCATAATTTTTGAAGGCTGCCGCGGTGACATGCCGAATTTCCCCAATTTTTCGGGAAACCTGGTTACCAATAAAAGCGCGTCCAATGTGGCATTCAACACACCTGACTTCAGCGTGGGGGGAAGTTTGATAAGCAGCTATTTCCCCAGGGTGGATACCGTGACAAGCTGATCCGCAGAATTCCGTAGAATTGGTGTAATCCCAGACATAGGCACCCCCGATGAGTACAATTATGAAGAGAGCGATTAAGACTACATAGGGAAGCATCTTTATCCAGCGGGTAGCTTCCGGCGCTGGATAAAAGAACTGGCGAATTCTTCTGAAAAATCGCTTCATTGAGATTCCCTTTGCTCGTGAATTTGTGCGCACATGCGAGTAGTTTTCTACTCTTTCAGAGGGACGACGATGGTTAGATTTACACACCATCATCTTAGCAAAGGGGTGACATTCCTTGTAGCAGGAAAACCCCTTTGATTTGTAGGGTTTTTTCTGACATACAAGAAAGAAGTTCAACATTTCAGAGATGTTGAACTTCTAAAAGTGTTTTTTTCAATCAGGATGGTTAGATCAATCTTTCCCGCCGAATGATCCAGACAGTAATACCCCCCAGGGCAAACACACCAAACAGCAACCAAAAAACTATCGCCGCGCGTGGCTCGAGTTCTTTGCTGCTAGCGACAGCAGCTTGCAAAAATATAATTTCCAGAAATAGCCATACGGCCCACAAAACCCATTGGTACCATGGGCCGCGTGCAATCTTATAATATTCTTCGTTATCTTGCTGATCGTGATTATTCATCGTTTGTCGTTTGCTCGGTGTCAATGCCGTATTCAGGCAGATCTAATTGCCACCATTTTTCTGGGTCTTTTTGCGCACCATAGCTGAAGGCATCATCCATACTGCGGATTACGCCATCGAGAAATGGGAATGTAGCGATTCCCGTCTTCACCCAATCGTGAATCCATACTTTATTTTTCTTTGCGAACGGGCATACGGCAAAACAAATCCCGCAGTTGGTGGCCGCATTTTCTCTCTGAAACGTTTTGCATTTTATCGAGTCTTCAAAATATGCTTTATGGCCGGAGTTATTCCAATCTCCTTGAATGTCCCAGGATGGTTCATCATCGAAACTCAAGGCACTTGCCGGACACGCTTCGGCGCACTTTTTACAGTGTTTACAGAACTTCATAATTCCCGCATCGATTGGCTTATCAGGTTGTACGCGTAGATCGGTGATCATTTTGAAAACCCGCACCATGGGGCCAAATTCCGGGGTGATCAAGCGATTATGACGGGCAAGCTCCCCAAGCCCAACCATCACCGCAAAGGCTGGAGAGATGCCCAGAGAATTGCTGCTGGCTTCGCCTAGGCATTGGTAACCCAAACCACGAATGAATTCTTGGGTTTTAATTTGAATGTCCAAAGCTCGGCCATAGGCCAACCGTGTGGTTTGCTCGGCAATCACCGTGGGCGCACGTTTCAAACTTTCTGATGACATTTGGACTGTGTAAACAATCACCCATTTGGCCTTATCAGGGATGACCCTTTTACCATCAGTCTCATATGCTTCGTCAACATTTTCGAAGACAATTTCTTTGCCATCTGGATCGTAAGAGTAGATTAACTTGCGGGTATTTTTATTGAGTTCGACAAAACCTACAGTTGCCGCCCCAAAATGACGCATGGCCGCTCGCAGGATTTGAGCAGCCTCTTCAGCAGTCCCCGTCCAGGACGGGACACCGCGCTCCATGGGGGTTTCTACATTTTGTGGGCCGAGAAATGATCGGCTCCCAAATGTATAGGCGGATTGAGCGGCATTTATCGCCTGATCCTTCAACGTGTAGCCTGGAACATTATTATCAAGGCGTTGTTTTTTAACCTGATTTGCTATCTCAGTTAAACGATCAGCCTCAGCCTGTCCGATATAATTCGCAAATCCCTGCCCTCGGGCAGTCATACGGGCATCATAACGCTGCATGCCATCCCAATTTATCTCTGTTGTAGGCTCATCCACAGTTTGCACCCACCACGGGCGCAAATTGCCTGCCGTGTGACTTTTCGCGACCTCCACAGAAGTCATTGGCGACGAATTCGAGGAGAGTTTCCCAGCAGCAATGGACGAAGCTGATAATCCTGCAATGCGAAGGAAATCTCTACGACTTAAGCTTTTGTTACCCTTATCTTCCATTGAGTATCCTCAAAGTTTGCACCTATAAATAATACTAACAAAATTTATTTCTCATATCTATCAGGAATACAGCGCGCGTTTGTAGGGTATTTTCTGACAAGATCACGCGTGATTGATTTCATCGAGCAGCCCGGCTTTTAGCGCAAATTGAATTACTTCGGAGCGATGTTTTAAGTCCAGTTTCTCCATTGCACGTTGGCGGTAGGTATCAACAGTTTTGGGACTGAGAGATAGCTGCTCGCCAACTTCTCGGCTGGTATATCCCATAGCTGTCAGGCGCAGCACTTCAGATTCTCGCTCTGAGAGGCTTTCCAGCATCTGAGCTTCAGCTTGCCTTTCGAGTAATTCGTCAACCACCGCCGTAGCAGCATCGGGGTGCAAGAAGCGCTTTCCCTGATGCACTGTTCGAATTGCCTGGAGCAAATCAGTGTGCGCCGATGATTTCGGCACATAGCCATCACTGCCAGCTTGCAGGGCTTGCATCACCAACTCTCTCCCGCTGTGCATCGAGAGTACGATGATTCGCACAGGGTAATCTTTTGCTCGAATCTCTTTTATCGCTTCTAATCCGCTCTTATCGGGCAAACCCAGATCCATGACAACAATATCAGGATCATGTGCCAATACTTGTTCAAGAGCTTCTTCGGCCGAACCAGCTTCGGCAACAACCTGAATATCCCCCTCTTCATCGAGAAGGACGCGCAGCCCCTCTCGCAATACCTGGTGATCGTCTACTAAGACAACGCGAATTGGCGATTCTGTCATTTGGATTTTCCCCCGATATCAAATGGTATACGAACTTGGAGTGAAGTTCCCTCACCGGGCGCAGATGTCACTTCGAGTGAACCTCCCAACATTTCCGCCCTCTCTTGCATACTAATCAGGCCCAAACGTTGCTGATTTTCCTTGCCATTCATCTCTTTCGTTGAAAATCCTATCCCATCATCTTTAATTTGGACGGCAATTTGACCTGGGAGAGCAACCAATTCTATCAGTACGATGCTGGCCCGCGCATGGCGCAGGACATTGGTAAGCCCCTCCTGGGTAATGCGGTATAAATTGGTTTCGATTTCGAAGGGCAACCGTCTGCCTTCAAGCTGAAATTGACAATCCACTGAGGCGCCAATATCGGCCAACATCTCTTCGGCCAAAGTCCGCAGCGCAACTTCAAGGCCCAACTCCTCCAATGCGGCAGGGCGCAGACGATGAGAGACTCCGCGAACTTTTTCAATCGTCTCCGAGGTTGTTGTGCATAACTCGGCTACGCTATCGCGAAGATCATCACTCGTAGCGTGTTTCTCCAAAGTTTTCAAGCGGATCAACAAACTGGTCAGACTCTGCCCGGCATCATCGTGCAGCTCACGTGCCAAACGCGCCTGTTCGTTCTCCTGCGCGTTGACCAGGGCGGTCAACAGCACCTGGCGGGCGGCTTCCTTTTCTTTCAGGCTGGCATGCAGCCAAGCATTGGCAACAAATTCGGACACCTGCGCCCCGATAGTTGTCAGCGTATCAATATCATTTTCAGAAGGCTTAGAATCATCGGAACTAACCAGATTGATTAAGCCAAACCGCTCTGCGCGTGTTTCCAAAGGAATAGTAATATGGAATATCTCCTGTTCAGGTTTCTCAACTAAGCGCTTCAGGCGCTCACACTCATGTATCTGCGCTTCGATACCCGATTCTTTAGATAAGATTTCACGCTGACAAATACACAGATCCCTGCCGTTATCGGTTATCTCGCTGTGCAATTTTGGGGATAATGAAACTGCACTGGCAAGCTGAAAATTTTCCCCTCCTGGATTAGTTGGATCGCGCATATAAATCCAACCGCTCTCCAGGCCAAAGACTTCCAGCGTCGAGTTTAGAGAGGCATCCAATACATCCTGAAGATCCAATTCTCTCCCCGCGGCCAGGGCTACCTGGTTGATGGCTTCCAAACGCTTGTTGCTGCGTTCGAGTTTTTCCTGGCTGCTCACCAAACGATCAATCATCAGGTTGATAGAGCGCGCCACTTCTCCAATCTCATCCTGCACCCAAACTCTGGCGCGGGAAGCAAAATCTCCGTCTGCGACCCGCTGGGCAACCTGGCGCAGCTCTAGCAAAGGCTTGGTAAGAGAGAGCATCAAAAGTGAAGTTAATAAAATCGAGGCCAGCGCCGATAGCGCGGTTACCCAACTTACACTTCGGCTGCCAGCCTGCATAGCGTTTTGTACGCGTTCATCAGTCAAAATGTAGGATAACCAATCTGAAAGCCCGGTCTGAATCCAATAGTTGAGTGCCAAGCCTAAAATCGCCACCGGCAATAACATGATCCCAGTTATTTTTATACGCACGGGAACTGAAAAAACCAGGTCGGAAAGTCTTTCACCCATATTAAGGGTTCCTTTTGTTGCCATAATAATTTCCTATCATTCACGCTAAGATAAGATTTCCTCTCTATCATTCTATCACGCTCACTGACGCAAAATGTGAGACGTGCGAACTCCGCAATCATGACAAATATCATCAAATTTTTTTTCACAACCCCTAAATAATATGGGTAGACCCTAAAGCATAATCGCCTAAACTGGTAGCGACCGTTGGTCGGTTAACAAGGACAAAATTATGCCAAAAGGTATTCCCCTTACAAACGAAGATAGAGAACTGCGGCGCAGTGAAATCGCCCACGCGGCGGCGGATTTGATTTTCGAGAAAGGTTTCACCGAAACCTCGGTCAATCAAATTGCCAAAGCTGCTGGGATCGGGAAATCTACCCTCTACGATTTCTTCTCCAATAAAGATGAGATCATTCTGTATCTCATGGAGAAATTTCTCATTGAAGTAACCAGCCGTGCCAAGGCCATCATCGCTGGCGAAGGCAGTGTCATAGAACGCCTGCGTCGGGTGATGCAAATGCACCTGGAATTTTTGCTGCGTAATAAAGCTTTCATCCTCAAGCTGACTCTTGAAACTCAGAGATTGAGTATAGAAAACCAGAAGATTTATCAGGTCAAACGCTACGCCTATCAGGATTTGCTGATTGAATTAATTGAGCAAGGTATTGCAGACGGCAGCTTTCGCCAGATCGATTCGGGCATGTTGATGAAAACACTGCTGGCAGCCATGAGCCCCGTAGTCTACACCTCTCGACCCGTAGGCACCCCTCAAGAAATGCTTGACAAAACGCTGAATTTGATCCTAGAAGGTGCCAAAACCAGTGATTCGTGACTTTTTTTCGAGTAAAAGCGACCACCGTTCGTTATCATGATCTGATTTGGAGAAACCATGAATAACCCATACATACTCCCCCTCGATGACAAAAACGCCACCCTTGAATCGGTCGGCGGCAAAGGGGCTTCGTTGGCTCGATTGATCAGGGCTGGATTGCCTGTTCCGGGTGGATTTCACATCACAACAGAAGCATATCGGCAATTTGTGGATCATACCGCACTCCAACCTGGAATTCTAGAGGCCCTTGCACCTATAGATATTTCTAGCCCCCAAACCTTGCAGACGGCATCCCAGGCGATTGGCAATTTGTTCATAGGGGCATCAGTTCCACAGGGAATCGAAGAAGCAATACGGCAAGCGTATGAAGCGCTGCGACCGCAGACCGCCGACGGCAGACCGATTACTGCGCTCAGCGGTCATCCGTCAGCCGTCAGTGTTGCCGTGCGTTCCTCGGCTACCGCCGAAGACTTGCCTGAGGCATCCTTCGCCGGCCAGCAGGAAACTTACTTGAATGTCAGCGGCGAAGATGCAGTTCTTGATGCCGTCAGAAAGTGCTGGGCTTCGCTTTGGACGGCGCGCTCCATCGGATATAGACAACGGCAAGAGATTGACTCAGCCGGTGTGGCTTTGGCCGTGGTCGTGCAGTTGATGATCCCCGCTGAGGTGGCCGGGATCCTGTTCACCGCCAATCCGCTCAACGGGCAACGAGGCGAAGCCGTGATCAACGCCGCCTGGGGCTTGGGCGAAGCCATCGTGGGAGGTCAGGTCACGCCGGACACCTTCACGGTAGAGAAATCATCGGGTGTTGTGATCAACCGCGAGCTAGCCCCCAAACTCATCCAAACCACACGCACAGCCTCCGGGGTTGAGCAACAACCCGTTCCCGAACATCTGCAAAATCTTCCCACGCTTACGGACGAACAAGCATTGCAGTTGACAAGTTTGGGGTCTCAAATCGAAGAAATCTACGGCATGCCCATGGACATTGAGTGGACTTGGATCCCTCACCCCTCACTCCCCTCTCCCAATGGGAGAGGGGCTGGGGGTGAGGGAATATTTCACATCGTGCAGGCGCGGCCCATTACGGCCTTGCCCGATCCACCCTTGGATTGGTCGCCGCCTGATCCAAAGGGAGTCTATATGCGCGCCAGCATCGTCGATTTGCTGCCCGATCCGCTAAGCCCTCTTTACATAACTTTGGGGATCCCCACCTTCAAGGCACAAATGCCGGTCATCGGCAAGCGCTTATTGGGCTCAGAACCTGTTTTGGCTGAAGATTACTTTACCGAGATCAACACCTACGCCTATATGAATTCTTCTTACCCGCCCAAGGCGATCTGGTGGCTGCTCACAGGTATGCTGCCCGCCTATCCAAAGCTATTAAAAAACCTTATTCCCTTATGGCGAGATGAGCTGCACCCGGAATACGCCGCATATGCTGCGCAGCTTGAAAGCATTACGCCCAGCCAAATGTCAAACACTGGAATCTGGGAACTAGCCCAAGAGATCGTCGCTGAAGCCATGAATTATCTATGTGGGATCATGTTTGCCACCATGGGCGCCTCCGCCGGCTCCGAGGGATTGCTCACCAGAGTTTACGAGAAAATGGTGCGGCGCGAAGGCGATCCCAGCGCCAGCGTTTTGCTGATGGGCTGGGATAACATTTCCATTCATTCGGAAAAATCGCTCTATGACCTGGCCAGGTGGTGTCGTGAGCGCGCCAATTTAGCCAATTATGTCCAGGAGACAGCTACTACAACACTTGCTAAACTGCTCGCTGCGGGAAATCCACCCGCCGAAGTCGAATTCGAAGAATTTGATGAATTGCGAAAGAAATTCCAGCAGCATCTGAAGCAATTTGGCCACATCATCTATCAGATGGATTTTGCCTATGACTTACCCCTTGACCATCCAGAGCCTATGTTGGAAATGATCAAATTGTATATCGGCGGCGAAGGTGTCAATCCTCATAAACGTCAGCGCAAAAATGAAGAGATCCGCATTCAGACTTCTGAAATTATGCTAGAGCGCGTCAAAGGTTTGAAAGGCTGGATCTTCCGAATAGCGCTCAATTGGGGACAAAAAATGGCTGAAGTCCGCGAAGATGCCATCGCAGAAATTGGGTTGGCGTTCCCCAAATTGCGCGAGATGCTGCGTGAGTTAGGAGACCGATTTGTTTCAGTAGGAGCGATCACAGCCAGAGACGACATCTTTTGGCTGGAGAAGGAAGAAATTGATCAGAATATAGCGAACCTGGAGAGCGACAAAAATGTAGTTAATTTGACAGGGTACGTGGCCGAACGCAAAGCTTATTGGGAGCGGGCAAAAGGTGAGACTCCGCCCCCCATGCTGCCGTACAAAGAAAGAATGATGGGCATAAAGTCCGATCTTTTCATCGCACATTCAGGAGAGGCGCAGACTGGAGATACGCTCAAAGGTGTCCCAACGAGTGTTGGCACGGTTACTGCCCCTGCCCGAATTCTGCTTGGCCCCGAAGATTTTGACCAGATGCACCCTGGGGATATTCTCGTCGCCAACACCACCACCCCCGCCTGGACGCCACTCTTCTCGATGGCAGTCGCGGTTGTGACAGATATCGGCGGTCCGCTGAGCCACGGCTCGATCGTAGCGCGCGAATTCGGCATCCCTGCCGTCATGGGTACGGGTGTGGCAACGAAACGTATTCAAAGTGGACAAACAATCACTGTTGATGGCAACGCTGGAACGATCAAGATCCACAACGGAGACTGAAATGAGTTGGAAAGAATTCGAAGAATCAGCCCCGGAGATGGCCTCCCTGGGCTCCGAAAGGATAAACCGCAAGATCACCTACCTGGCAACGATCAAAAAGAATAGTTCGCCGCGGTTACATCCCGTCACGCCATTCATAGGGAACGGTATGCTGTTCATGTTTACAGAACCAACCTCCCCCAAGATCGGTGACCTTTGCCGGGATGGGCGTTACGCCATGCACTGCTCAGTCGACAGAAAAGAAGGCGATCCCTTGATCGAATTCCTCGTTTCTGGCAACGCACAGGCAATTACTGACGAATTGGTCCGCCAAGAAGCTAAAAAAATCGCCGCAACATCTATAAACCTCGATGGCTATTATCTCTTCGAGTTTCACATCGATTACGCACTTGCGGTCGAGTACGATGATGATTGGAAAAAGGTACCGCGCCGCTGGAGGAGAGATTCACAGCCATGAAGAAATTCAATCTCAAACGCGCCCTACAAGCCAGCCTGGCCTGGGTGATCCAGCCAAAGGTGTTGGCCTTTATCTTGATCTTCATCCTGGCGTTTCGGATTCGCAGCGCTGAGTTGGCTCAGATCCCCAGCCGTTACCTGCGTCCAAACCCTGGCTGGGAACTCAGCTCCATCGCCATTTCGTTGTTCAACGGAGATGGATTCGCCAATCCCTACATGATCACCACAGGGCCGACCGCGCATCTGCCGCCAATCTATCCTTATCTCGTTGGATTTATCTATCGCATCTATGGGCTGACCCCGGAAGGTGGCCTGCGAAGTATGCAGCTCATGGTAGTTACTGGGGCATTAATGTACGCACTGTTGCCCTGGCTGTCGGAAAAGCTCGGCCTAGGCGTGCAACCAGGGATCATTGGCGGCGTTGCTGGTGCCATGTTCGTCGAATGGCCTGGGCATGGCGAATATCTCGCTGCGATCGCACTGGGGCTAATTTTGGTTGCTTTCCTTCGGCGTTGGGATCAGCAGAACTATTCCAGAGGCAGCTCGCTTCTTTTAGGTATAGCGATAGGCGTGGCGTTTCATGTGCAGCCAGCTTTGCTGACAGTGATCTTAGGCTGCCTGATCTTCGAGATCTGGTGGAGCCGCAACGCCAAGAAATGGGCACTCACCGGTGTGGTGATTCTGGGCATCCTGGCTGCCAGTATCCCCTGGGGTTGGCGCAACTACGTCACATTTGACTCCGTCTTCTTCATCCGCAGCAATTTTGGCTTAGAGCTGCGCATGGGCAATCACGAAGAGGCCGCTCCCACCATGGAAGTTATGGATGAAGAGGGCGATGAGCATCGCCATCCCGCGGCCCATATTGCTGAAGCAATGAAATTACGAGAAGTAGGCGAGATCGCCTACATGCAAGGTGCTAAGACAGAGGCTTATGAATGGATCCAATCAAACCCAGTTGAATTCCTGCGGCTCACTTCGCTGCGGGTGGTCAACGTTTGGTTTGGGCCTCCTTACAATCTGAAGGTTGCCCTAGGTGTCAGCGCATTGTCGATTCTGGCAATTTTGGGATTTTGGCGGATTTCTGCTCTGCTCACAATTCCCCAACGCGCCGCACTGCTGATCCCGCTGGGGACATTTCCGCTGGTCTACTATGTCGTCGGCTATATGCCTCGTTATCGCATCCCCATCGACTGGGCTTTATATCTCCTTGCAGGTGCTGCGGTTTGGCAAGTGACTATCTGGGTTCTAGAAATATTCTCAAGAAGTAAATACTTGGCGGGCATGAAATCCGCTCAACAAAGGATACATTAATGTTCAAAATCAACGGCTACAACGCTGAAAATGGGGAGTGGAATGACAGCCTGACCGGCAATTATCTGTGGTCAAGCGCCAATACACGCGAGGCATCCCCTGACGTAATGACACCCTATTCCTGGTCTGCAATGCGCAATGGGTTTTCGCAGATGATGATGCTGCCCGGCTATTTGCCGGTCGGCAATATTTGCGGTCGCATCTATAACAACGGCAGCGTGGGAGCCACTGCCTTCAAAATACTTGGGCAGAAAAATTCATTCGATGCGTCGAGTAAAGAGCTGTACGGCATCGATCCTAATGATATTGGTGAGTGGCAAATCTCCTATATTCCAACTACTTTTAGCGATAAATTTCGCGTTTACCGTAATGTGATCCAGATCATGTCCAATGCCAAAAGGGCACTGAAAGGCATAGATACTTATATCGATGCCAACCCATCTTGGTGCGATAAACAGCACCGTGACCTTTTGAAGATGGAAAAGGGAGATCTCATTCGCTGGTCAGAAGAGGTTCTCATGCCCCACATGATAAGAACTTTTTGGGTCATGGTCAGCCCAGCGATTACCCTTTCCAATGCGGTCAGCAAACTGCGCACAGACCTGAATCAAATTGTCAGTCAAGATGACACCGTCGCCCTACTCTCCAATGTCAGCAGCGGGGATGAAATCCTGGCCAGCTTGGGCATCGTTGCCGGCTTGGATCGTCTACGTCGCGGGTTAATCAGCAGGGATGAGTACGAAAAAGTTTATGGGCATCGCGGACCACACGAGGCGGAACTGTTTTTCCCCCGTCCGGCCGAAGAACCCAAATGGATCGATGAGCAATTGGACAATCTCGAGCTATCCACAATAGACGTCGATACGCTTATGCAAGAGCAGCGCCAGCGATACGAATTCGCATTGAAGCGCTTGCGCGATATCGTTCCAACAAAATTTGATTCATTGCAGCAAAGGTTACATGAAGCAGCCCGTCTAACCCGCTTGCGAGAGGCAGGACGCTCTGAAGGCATTCGGGCTTTCTGGGTTTCTCGCACCTTTGTCCAACGTGCCGGAGAATTGCTAGGCTTGGAAGAAGATGCCTTCTTTTTGGAGCATGATGAAATTCTCGATCAGCTATCTGGTCAAAATGGTTCAGCATCACAGATTCCTGCTCGCAAATCGGCATACCAGAAATTCTTATCCTTACCGCTGTACCCAACGATCATCATGGGGAACTTTGATCCTGTTGAATGGGCAGCCGACCCCAATCGCCGTACGGATGTCTTCGACGCCACCGGTGAAAATACGAAACAATTTACGGATCAGATCGAAGGCTTGGCCGGTTCTGCAGGGCAGGCTGAGGGTCGCGTGCGCATCCTACATTCTGCTGAAGAAGGCGATCAACTCCAGCCTGGTGAAATCCTGGTGGCAATCACCACAAATGTCGGCTGGACGCCCATCTTCCCACGCGCCGCTGCGGTTATCACCGATGTGGGCGCGCCGCTTTCGCACGCCGCCATCGTCGCTCGAGAGCTGGGAATTCCAGCTGTGGTGGGCTGTTTCAATGCCACCTCAGAGCTCAAAACAGGCGATCTTGTCCGCGTAGATGGTGGACAGGGAATTGTCGAAATTATCGAGAGGACAGCATGATTGAAAAACAAACAGTCTTAATCACAGGCGCCACCAGTGGTATTGGCGCTGCTTATGCCCGAAGATTGGCCGAGGATGGATTCAATTTAATTATCACCGGCCGAAGAGAAGCAAAAATCCAGGCGCTGGCCGATGAACTCAGTCAAACGCATGGCTGCGAAGTTGAAGTAGTCATCCTTGAGTTATCCAACCCCAAAGAGGTGGATGACCTTGTTGAAAGCATCAAAGATCGCTCGATCAACATGTTGATCAACAATGCCGGCTTTGGTACCACAAAGTTTTTCCATGAGGAGTCTCTCGAAATCCAGGAAAAGATGGTCAGTGCTCATATTTTGGCCCACATGAAAATTGTACATGCTCTTCTACCAGAGATGATCAAAAAAGGCGCTGGCGCGATCATCAATGTGTCTTCCATGGGAGCGTTTCTGCCTTCCCCCAAAACTGCCACCTACAGCGGCACAAAAGCCTTCTTGCGCGCCTGGACGGAATGTTTGCACATGGACCTCGAAGGTACTGGTGTTCAGGTTCAAGTGGTCTGTCCGGGGCTGACCAAAACCGATATGCACATCCGATTAGGTATCCCCGAGGAAGCGGTTGTCGATTGGGGGCCTTTTCAATGGATATCCCCCAAAACAGTGGTCGAGAGTTCATTACGAAGCTTGAAAAAGAAAAAAGTGGTTTGCATTCCTGACAGATCAACCAAAATGCAGCTCTTCATGCGCCAAATCACACCAGAATCCCTGTATTACAAAATCACAGGCTACTTCCTCCGCAAATATGGTTGGGGCGATGGAAATCGATCATGAGCATACAAGCGGTGATCGCTTCCCTGGTGATGCGCATGCAGATGGCCGATTTCTATAAAGATCCTTCCATTGAGGTGCAGCGCGCCAAAATGACCAAATACGCTCGCGCCGTAAAGCTTCCTGCGGATGTTAAACGCGAACAAGTTGACGCTGGCGGAACGCCCGCCGAATGGATCATCACCCCAGAGATCAACCAGGATGGCGTCATTCTCTACCTTCATGGGGGCGCGTACTACTTAAATTACGACAACCCCCACAGAGATTTGGTCGCCCGCCTGGGTCGCCAAGCGCAGATGCGCTCCTTAATACTCGAATACCGCCTCGCCCCCGAGAACCCTTTTCCCGCAGCCTTAGATGATGCAGTTGGCGCATATCATTGGTTAGTGGATCAAGGCTATTCTCCCAACAAAATCAGCATCTCCGGAGATTCATGTGGCGGTGGTTTGGCTTTGGCAACCGCCCTCAAGCTGCGCGATGAAGGTGTTTCACTCCCAGCAGGGATCGCCTGTATCTCCCCTTGGACAGATCTCACCGGTAGCGGAGATTCTATGGCCAGCAAAGACAAAGCCGATTTCATCAATTCCGCAGCGAATATGAATGTGACAGCAAAATATTACGCAGGAGAGCATGATCTCAAGACCCCCTACATTTCCCCCTTGTACGCTAATTTAGATGGCCTGCCTCCGCTGTTGATCCAGGTGGGCACAAGAGAAGTTCTGCTAGACGACTCAACACGCCTGGCAGAACGAGCTCGTCAAGCGGGCGTCGATGTCACTCTTGAAATATGGAATGGTATGTTCCATGTTTTCCATCTCGGAGCAGCGATCATCCCCGAAGCCCAAAAGGCTGTTGAAAATATGGCGGCTTTCTTACGACGATGTGTTGACAATAATTCAAAATTAACCGCAGATAAACACAGATAAACGCGGATTTTAAAATTATTTATCTGAGACTTCACTGATAAAACTACCAGACGAGGGCTTCCGCCGGAATATATGGGGGTGGTTGCTCCGGCAACCACCCCCATATATTCCGGCGGGAAACTCGCTTGGTGGCCTTTTGCAGTCATCTGTGTTCATCGGCGTTTATCTGCGGATATAAAAACTTTACTGAAGAACGAAAATAACTATGAAAAGCAACGAATGGAATGCTACGCTCACAGGCGATTACCTGTGGTCCAATGTCAATTTCGGCGAAGCCGTCACCGAGGCAATGACCCCACTGTCCTGGTCGGTGATCCTGTTCACGCTGGACGACTGGATATTTCTCCCCGGATATCCAACGGTCGGCAATATCGGCGGCTATCCCTATCTCAATATCAGTATCATGGCCACCTTGTTCAATGCCTTAGGTCAAAAGCGCGATCAGGTGCTCAGGAATTTGGAAGGCACACTGTATATGCGCCTGCCCGACGAGATGGAAATCCCCCTGATCCCAAAATCGAGATTGGAAATTTTGCGCAGCCTGCCAAACCTGATCAGGCTTCAAGGTAAACAAAAAAAGGGCGTCAAATTGCTGAATGATTACCTTGAGACCAATCCGGCCTGGTTCCAACACACACATGCGCGGCTGCAAGAAACGGAGAGCAAATCTGACTTGCTAGCCTTGTGGGCCGAAGAAATCAAACCGCATGTCAAACAAGGTGTTTGGATCGTTCTCGGCACCGTCAATCAGGCCACAGAATACACCATGCGCTTGCGCCGCGAATTGGAAGAATTAGTTGGCGCAGACAACGCTAACACCCTCATTGCTAATCTAAGCGACGACTCGGGCATGCTGGCATCACTAGGTCCAGTGGTGGGTCTCTCTAAAGTATCAACCGGTGAGATGAGCAGGGAGTCATATTTAGAAAACTATGGCCATCGCGGGCCGCACGAATTCGAGCTTTCTGCCCCACGCCCAGTCGAAGATCCCGCCTGGATCGATCAGGTGTTGGCACAGATCGCAGAGAATCCGACGGATACAGCCGAGTTATTGAAAAAACAAAGAGCCGCCTATGAGGTTGCCTTGCAGGGACTGGCACGTCAGCACGCTCGCAAAGCTAAATCCATCCAGCGCAAAATCGGCGAGAGCGCGCGGCGGGCGCGGCTGCGCGAACGCTCACGCTCAGAATATGTCCGTGACCGTTGGATGATGCGGCTGTTCGCCTTGCGCGCCGGCGAGCTGACCAGCCTGGGAGAAGAAATTTTCTTCCTTTACCTGAACGAAGTGTTGGATCTTCTAACTGGGGACAAAACTGCTCTTGAGAATATCCCCCAGCGCAAAGAGATTTATCAGCAATTCAAATCACTACCGCCCTATCCTTCAGTGATTCGCGGGCAATTCGATCCTTTTGAGTGGGCCGCAGATCCCAATCGTCGCAGCGACATCTTCGATGCATCTCATAAATTTGCCAAAACAGAAAGCAAACTCATCAAGGGTTCCCCGGGGTCAGCGGGTCAAGTCGCAGGGATTGCGCGCTGCGCATTCACCCCCGAGCAGGGCGCCCAGCTTCAACCAGGCGAAATCCTGGTCACGGTGCAGACAGATATCTCTTGGACAATGATCTTCCCGCGCGCCGCCGCTGTTATTACTGATATTGGCGCACCGCTTTCGCATGCCGCCATCGTGGCCCGCGAGTTGGGCATCCCTGCGGTGGTCGGCTGCGGCGATGCCACCATGCGCATCAAAACCGGTGATCGCCTTCGAGTGGATGGCGGCGCGGGGGTGGTGGATATCTTGGAGCCCAAGTGACCGATGACCGAGGACTGATGACGGGGAGCCCGTCTTCTGTCGCCCAGCCTCCGTCGGGAGCAAAGCGACCATGAACACCAACCGCCGCAACGTCTATATCCTGTCCCTGACTCTGGTCGTAATCATGCTGGGCTTTGGCATGGTCATGCCGATTATGCCGTTCTACATCGAGAATCTGGGCGCGGGCGGCAGCGAACTGGGTTTACTGATCGCATCCTACGCCACGATGCGGCTGATCTTCGCACCCATTTGGGGGGGGATCTCCGACCGTCACGGCCGCAAACCCATCCTCATGATCGGCATCCTGGGCTACGGCATCGCCATGATCCTCTTCGGGCTCTCCACCAATCTGTGGATGCTCTTCGTCTCGCGAATTTTATCCGGCATCCTTTCCTCAGCTACTTCCCCAACTACGATGGCCTATATCGGCGACAGCACCAGCGAGGAAGAACGCGGTGGCGGCATGGGTCTCTTAGGCGCGGCCATGGGCGTGGGGACAATTCTCGGCCCCGCGCTGGGAGGCTTGTTGGGGAGCGCATCTCTCTCAATGCCCTTCTTCATCGCTGGGGGGACGTCTTTTCTCACTTTGGGGTTGGTCGCTGTTTTTCTTCCAGAATCACTACCCCCTGAGAAGCGTCAGCCTGCCAAGGAACAGCACAAAACCAACCCCCTGCGCGATCTCTGGGCCAGCATCTTCAGCCCAATCGGGATTCTGCTCTTTATGGCCTTCATTTCAACATGCGGACTGATGATCTTCTACGGCATCTTCGGGCTGTACGCGGCGGCGAAATTCGACTTCGGTCCTAAAGAAATCGGCTGGATCTTCATGGTCTTCGGACTGATATCCGCCATCACCCAGGGATTATTGGTAGGGCCGCTGACCAAACGCTGGGGCGAATCCCCACTGATCAAAATCTCGTTGCTTGCCACAGCAGTTGCATTCATGTTGATTTCCCTTGCGGACAGCGTGGTAACTGTCATGCTGACAATTGGCTTCTTCACCCTGACCACCGCGCTGCTCTCCCCCGCAGTGACCTCGCTGACATCCAAACGCGCCACCATGGATCAGGGCATCACCATGGGCCTGAGCAACGTCTTCATCAGTCTGGGGCGCATCGCTGGTCCGCTGCTGGCGGGTGTACTCTTCGACTGGCAGATCGAATACCCCTACTACAGCGGGGCAGTAATTATGGTTTTGGGGTTTGTGGTCAGCCTGATTTGGATATCGACTTCAAGGCCCAAAACTTTGGCAACCCAATAATTATTCTGGAGAATTTGCAGGTGAGTAAAAACATAACTTATGTAACTCATGTTACGCACACGTAGCGAGGTTTCACTGTAAATAGGGGGTCGGGGGCGAAGCCCCCACCCCCTATTTACAGGGAGATTCTCTTTTGGTTGCGTAACATGAATTATGTAAATAAACCAAAAGAGAGAGAACAATTCACGGAGCAATTCGACCGTTTCTATACCACCTTCGCTCGAGTTTATGATGTTGTGGTCAAGCTAATGCCATTCTGGAAACGGTGGCTGAATGCAACATTACCCCACATTCAGGGTCAGCGAGTGTTAGAAATATCCTTTGGCACAGGCTATTTAATGATGCAACTCGCCAAGCAATATGAAGTTTATGGCCTTGATTACAATGAACGATTTGTGACGATGCTTCGAGAAAAATTGGCTCAAACGGGATTGTCAGCAAATGTGCGTCAGGGAAATGTAGAAGCAATGCCCTACGAAGATGGTTATTTTGATACGATAGTAAATACGATGGCTTTTACAGCCTATCCCAATGGCGAGAAGGCCATGTCGGAAATGCACAGGGTATTAAAAAAGAACGGAAGGATTGTGATGGTAGACGTCGACTATCCATCGGATTTGAATCGCATGGGAGTATTGATTACTAAAGCATGGATTGCCGGGGGTGATATCGTCAGAGATATGGAACCGTTGTTCAAGCAATTTGAATTCGAATACACAGATGAAGAAATTGGCGGATTTGGTAGTGTACATTTGTACATAACGAAAAAATGTTGAAATATCCCAAATGAGTCTTGTCCTACACGCTCAAACGCCCCAGCAGATGATAGCTGGGGCGTTTAGATCTAGCTGTCGATGGGTTCTTGACAAGGAAAATCGGATAGACAAAGATTTTAGAACTATTGTTATCGCGAAATCATGTCATTTCAAAAACATATTTTCAAACGTGCTGATCGACAAGAATTGGATTTCCGTCGGGGTCAAAGAGCATGAAACTCGCAGGGCCAGTGGATTCATCATCTGCCTCACTGGTCAGTTCGAGACCCTGGGATTTCAGTTCTTTTTGCAGCGCTCGAACGTCTGTAAACTCCTCGAGCGTGCTAGCATTCTGATCCCAACCGGGATTGAAGGTCATCATATTCTTATCAAACATGCCCTGAAAAAGCCCGATGATATGGTCGCCATTTTTCATGATCAACCAATTCTGAGTTTGGTCCCCACCAAACTCAACAAACCCTAACTTCTGATAAAACTCTTTCGAAACTCCAATATCCTTGACTGCCAGACTAATGGAAAAAGCTCCGAGGTTCATGAATTACTCCTTTCCGAGTGATACCAATAAAATGGTAGCACATTCTACTACAATTGATTTTTATCCATCTCGTCAAAATAGGTCCAGCTATCCAAATTCGGTGGCTCGATTCCAATTTGTGTCAGAATTGTCATAATCTGGGCGCGATGCTCGGTGGCGTGATTGATCACCTGGGTGAGGATGACCGTCTTTGGCACTTCACGGGGAGTGCCGCTCCAATTGAGCTCGACTGTATCGTCGGCTTGCACCTTTGTTGCCCATTCAATCAGACCAGTGCCTGTCTCATGCACGGCTTTTATCATATCTGCGATCAACATATCATCGTCTGAATCAGCGCGCGGCTGACCTGTGCTGATGCGCGTAAAGTAAGCCTGTTCGGATGTAACGATGTGCAGCAATGTACCACGGATAGAGCCGAAGGCTCCGGGAATAGTAGCCTCTAGCTGTTCTCCGCTCAACGCAGAACACCGTTCTAACAGATGTAGGTTCGCCCATTTATTGTGACTGAAAAGGGTTGTAAGGGAATCGGATTGTTTCATATATCTCCTGTTGAGAATGATTTTTCTTCACTCATTTTGTGGAATCACTAGCTCCACAGGGGTGTAAAGACGGCCCTTGGACACTTGGGTATCTACATTCCACCAAATAACATTGACATCCGAATAATTATATAACCTATAAAATTCTTTCTCAGCAGATTCTCGTTCACCAATATATAGATAGTCTAAAGCAACCTGAATGGCTGGGCATAGGACATTTTCAGTTACAGCGTCCCTATCACTTTCAGGGTATCCCTGACTTTTTCCAAGTTCAGCTTCTACTACATCCGTAGTAATGCGCATACTGATTTCACCTGCATTTTTATAATTTGGTGTTGCCGGGAGGTAGCCTACTCCTGGGACAAACTTGAGCACGAGTGGGGCCATTGGTGAAGATGCGTAACTACAGTACGAGTAAGCAAGAATATCGTCACATGAGAAAAATTCATACGTTCCATCATTGTCCATATCCTTGAACTCGCCAAAACAATTTGATGGCTGGGTTTCAAGGTACGTTGACAATGCCGTTTCGCCCAAATCAAAAACATAGTATTGGAAACAACAATGCGTGCCACCAGAATGTGACTCGACGATTAGATCAGGGTTACCTTCCCCGGTAATATCCTTTCCTGAATAGAAATTGATCGTTACGGGCATACCCCAAATCTCTTTAATATTGACGGATGGCTCTCTTACCAACGAGAGGGTTACATACTCTATCGGATAATCCCCCTCCAGCGATGTTACATCACTATCTTTTTCCCACAGTCGATAAACATATTTCCCCACAACATGTTCTTCCGCAATTTGATAAAACGGGGCTTCTTCTTCTGGGATCGCTGAAGGCAATGATGCTGTTAATTCCTCATTATTTATAACCATGCTAAGAAGCAAATTATTAAGTCCTTGATTTCTCAAAATACTGGTAAGAAGCAACATCCCAATTATAAAAACCAAGAGTATTAACATTCCCAGCCTTGCTTCTGACTTACCGCTTCTCTCCATAATCATTCCTCCTATGATTTGTTCATGCCACCAAAATGGATATTTTTGAAGGGCTGTTACAACCCTGATGCACCTTTTCCGAATACCAATCTTTGAAATTCATTTGGGATTGGGTATTCTATCTAGCCACCTGACAGTTTGAGAAAAAAAACTTTCTGTGACACAGATTTACACTGATTTTCACGGATTTTTTTGTAAAGTTGTTGTGGTCAAGAGTAACTCAAACAAAACTTGTCATGCTGAGCGAAGCGAAGCATCTTGCTTTTCTTCTGAATAGCCTGCGTTGGCTATGGGTGAGATACTTCGTCGCTGTGCTCCTCAGTATGACATAGTGTTCAG
>JADHTJ010000145.1 GCA_016785015.1 Anaerolineales bacterium | reverse complement strand
GAACATCGCCAAAAACTCAAAGAGCAATTCTATCAAGCGATCTCTGCTTGAACTGATCAGTATACGGGGGCAAGTAGATCTTCAATAGTAGGAACCCTCATGAAACCTTGGAAAACGCTATCTCGCCATACGATTCTGGAACATAGCAAATATCTAACCGTCGAAAATCATGAAATTGAATTGCCCGATGGCACAATCATTCCTGATTGGCCCTGGATAATCACGCCAGACTTTGTCAATGTCATTGCTGTTTCCTATGAAGGTAAATTTCTTTGTTTTCGACAAACCAAATATGCCATAGAAGGGGTCACAATCGCCCCAGTTGGAGGGTATATTGAAGATAATGAAGATCCACTTGTAGCAGCAAAGCGTGAACTTTTGGAAGAGACTGGCTATGAAGCATCGCAATGGATACATTTGGGGAGTTTTTGCCTCATGCCCAATCGTAATAAAGCCATTGGACATTCGTACCTGGCGAGGGACGCAAAGTATGTAAAACCACCAGACAGCGACGATTTAGAGGAACAGGAATTGTTATTACTTGATCAAAACGAATTAGAGAAAATCCTTTTACAAGGTGAAATCAAAGTATCATCATGGGCGAATACTGTCGCTTTGGCTTTACTGCGTCTCAAATCTAAAGAGGGCTAGAATTTTGATTATCAGCGTCAGCCGGCGTACGGATATCCCAGCTTTTTACGCCAAGTGGTTCATC
This sequence comes from Anaerolineales bacterium, assembly GCA_016785015.1. Taxonomy (GTDB): domain Bacteria; phylum Chloroflexota; class Anaerolineae; order Anaerolineales; family UBA11858; genus NIOZ-UU35. The sequence continues at coordinate 11,012 of JADHTJ010000145.1, read as the reverse complement.
AACCGTATTCGGGCGGGATATTGCACGGTGCCCAATCCCTATAACCGTGACCAAATAACCCATGTTTCCTTGCTTCCAGATGATGTAGATGTGATCGTCTTCTGGACGCGCAACCCCAAACCGCTCTTTCCCTATCTTGATGAACTCGATCAGCGTGGTTACCAATACTATTTTCAATATACGCTGTTAGGATATCCGCGCCAGATTGATACAAAAAGCCCTCCACTAGAAACCGCTATTAAGACTTTCCAGGAGCTTTCAAATTGTATTGGTTTTCGGAGAGTGATCTGGCGTTATGATCCGATTGTGTTCAGTAATCTCACTGGGGCGCAATTCCATTCTGAGAATTATGCTCATATTGCTGGCGCTCTACAGGGATACACTCACCACTCGGTGATCAGTGTGATGGATATGTACAAAAAGTTCCGGGTGCGCATCGATCAACTCAACCAACAAGGCGTTGGTGTTGTCGATCAGGACGGAAATCCAAGCCCACGCTTTGATAATTTGATGAACACCATTGCACAGACTGCCCGTACGAACGACTTGGAAATCTATTCCTGCTCCGAGGAACGCGATCTCTTACCTTATGGTATCTTACAAGGGAAATGTATTGATGATGAATACATAGAAGCTACCTTCGGCATCGAAGTTGGTCACAAAAAAGACCCTGGGCAGCGCAAAGCCTGTGGCTGCGTGATCAGCAAGGATATTGGCATGTACGATACTTGTGTCTTTGGCTGCCAGTATTGCTATGCCACGCGAAACTTTGAACGTTCCAAAGAAAACTTAGCATCCCACAATTCAGAGTCGCCATCCCTAATGGGTTGGTATGAACCTGTTGAGGAGAGAAAATGAATATTAGAGAACTCGTTTTAAAGAATCGCAGCTACCGTCGTTTTTTCGGTGATCATGCCATTGACCGCCAAACGCTTGTCGAATTGGTAGATTTGGCTCGACATTCGGCATCAGGAGCCAATCTGCAGCCGTTGAAATTCTTCTTGTCGCACACCCCTGAAATGAACGGGACCATCTTCCCGCATTTAGGTTGGGCAGGATATCTCAAAGATTGGCCTGGACCTGTAGAGGGAGAACGTCCCTCTGGGTATATCATCATCCTTGGTGATAAAAGCATCAAACAGAACTTTGGCTGCGACAATGGCATTGCTGCTCAGAGCATCTTATTGGGGGCCGTTGAAAAAGGATTTGGCGGATGTATGCTTGCCTCGGTTAATCGACGAGATGAGTTGATGGAAAAATTAGGATTGCCCGAAAACCTGCTCATTCTGCTGGTAATTGCTCTGGGAAAGCCAAAAGAATCTGTAGTTATCGATCCCCTCGCTGAGGATGGCGACATCAAATACTGGCGCGATGCCGAAGGCGTTCATCATGTGCCCAAGCGGTCTCTCGATGAATTGATTATTGGGTAATCAAGGTGCAGCGCACTTCCCAAATCCTCATTGTCGTTGAAAACCATGATAAAAAGTGCGCCGCACCTGAACATCAAATAAGGAGTTATGAAATGGCATACAGCGAAGAGTTAGCCCAACGAATGCGCGATGCGATGATTGTGGCACCAGACCTGGTTGAAAAGAAGATGTTTGGCGGCATTGGCTTCATGGTGTATGGCAATATGGCCTGTGGCGTCAACAAGGATGACATGATTGTGCGTGTTGGACCTGATGCTTATCAAGATGCCCTCGATCATCCCGACACGAAACCCTTCGATATGACGGGTCGTCCCATGACCGGTTGGGTGGTGGTCAAGAAGGATGGCTATCAATCTGAAAAGGATTTGGTAGCCTGGATCCAAAAGGGTGTTGATTTTGCCCTTACCTTACCCCCGAAGTGATCTGAGGAGAATATTTATGTCACAGCTTACGCATTCTACAAGTCTCAAACCTATGGGTTTTGGATTATCTTTACTTTATTTTGGCATACCCGCTCTAGCATTCGTGTTGGGCTTTTGGGGGTTGATGCCAGCATTGATCAATATGGGTTGGCTGCCTTATTATGCTTATCTGATGGGTATTGGCTTACCCCTGGTATTGATGTTTGTTGCGGCATTAGTTTATCTGCCTGTTGAAGGCATTCTATTGACTTGGACGAATCTCAAAGCCCGCTACCGCCTCGCTCCTCTGGATCGTACCCAATGGCTGTGGATTGTGGGCGTTATTATTGTCTGTGGGATTATTGGCACGGGGATTATGTCGCAAGTGAGCGGGCTGCTGATCCAAAATGGTTTGATCCCCATCCTAGATTCTTTGCCAGATTTTTTGCGGCCCCTCAGCGCTGATGCCCTGCGAGCGTACGATGAAGCCGTTGGTGGTTTTACCAACAATTGGTGGCCATTTATTGCTATGTTTGTGGTCTTGTTCTTCAATATAATAGGGGAAGAACTTTGGTGGCGCGGCGTTGTGCTGCCCCGCCAGGAACTGGCTTTCGGCCGTTGGGTGTGGGTCGTTCATGGTGTGATGTGGGCTTTCTTCCATGTCTTCAAATGGTGGGATATAGTCACCCTGTTGCCCATTACGTTAGGATTAACTTACCTGGCTTATCGTTACAAAAATACCACGCCAGGGATAGTTATCCATTATGCAGTAAATGGAATATCCTTGATCCCGTTGGCGTTGGGTGCATTGGGGTTATTGAGCTAGATATAAATTCATAAGAAAGGAAGATCGGATGACAAAAGAAATTGTGTCAAAAGTTCACACCATTCTTGACAGGTATGACCCTCAGGCAGCGCATATTACAGCCGACGCACTGCGTGCTTACTGGTTGACCTTTTCCCCAAAAAGTATGCATGTGATAAAGGCGGATCAGCGCCAGGAACAAGAGACGGTGGGTATCCCCGTACCGGTGTTGCGTAATATCGGCAAAGAAATAGCCAAGGCAGCCAAAAAGTGCGTTGATGATTTTATTCCCCTGACACGCCTGCTCTGGGATGAGTATGGCCGCGAAGGGCGTGTAGTAACCGTCTATCCCCTTGGTGCTATGGAACTGGTACAACCCGAAATAATGCTACCAATCTTGATAGAACTAGGTCGCACCTGCATTACCTGGGAAGACTCCGACCAATTGTCGATGAGAGCCCTGGAGCCGATTGTGCGCAAAGACCCTGAAAAATGGCTACCTGCGCTAGATCCCTGGCTGGTGGATGAGAACAAATGGGTGCGTAGGGCAGGTATTACGGCCGTGGGGCGATTGGCGATGAAGCACGGTGACTACACCGCCCGTTGCCTGGCTTTGGCTGAAGGATTGCTTTTGGATGAAGAATTGGATGTTAAGCGAGCGGTCAGTTTCGCCATCCGGTTATCGGCGCGCGGTGATGTTTCCGAAGTACGCAAATTTATGGAAAAACAAGTACCCCCCAAGAATCACATGGCGACCTGGGTTTTGTGTGATGTTATTCGCAGTATGACAAAAACGATCTTGCCAGAGTTTGCATCTCTGGTCCCTAAATTCGAGGCTTGGGTTGCTGATCCCAAATTGAGCAAAAAGGACCAGCGTTCAGTTGAAAGTGCCCTAAAAGTGTTGCACAAGGCGCTGCCATAAATGAAAATATACTCCCTGAGTTATGCACTGTTCTGTAATGGTTCCATAACCCCAAAGATGATGCCATCCGGATCAGCGCAGTAGGCGTGGGTGCCCGCACCGGGCACTTGATTGGGTCCATTGATCAGCTTGCCGCCATGCGCCTCGATCTGGGCTAAAGTTTTCTCAAGTGATTCTACATTGACCGTATTGATCACGGCCTGGTCGAAATGTCTGCCCATGATAGCGCCATTGATCCCCAGGGCTTCTTCATCTCCGGTGCTCATTAACCAATAGGTTTGGGGGCCATCCCATGTGGCTGGTTTCCAGCCTAAGACTGCCTCATAGAAGGGGAGCACTTTTTCAGGATTTTCGGTTAGGATTTCGAAATGTATGGGGCGATTCATCAGTTTCTCCTTGATTGGATCATAAATTTGGCCAAAATTATGCTACACTTTTGATGTTGTGCTTAGCAACATTTAGACGATTTCACTGCCAAATCTCATACGATTATACAAGGGTTGAGCCTATGTCCCCATCGCTGATTGAAACCCCAAGCATTGAATGCGAAATCGAGAATTACCTGAAACAGGTTGGAGATGTTTTTCGAAAATTTCGCTGGCAGGATTCTGGATGTATCTCTTATGGGGTAAAAAGTGAGGGAGAGCGCTGGTTCGTGAAATATTCAAAGCAACCTGAGGGGCTTGAATCGCTGCGCAGAGCTGAGGCTCTGCACAGTCAAGTACAACATCCAGCCCTGGCGAAACTTCACCATGTGATCACTAGCCTAGATGGCATCGCGTTGGTGTTTGATTGGCTGCCGGGGGAAGTGCTTTATGATTATGTCACCCATCGGGGACAGCAAGGCCGCAATAACCCAGGATCTCCCCATTATCGTTTCCGTAGCCTGCCAGAAGAAAAAATTCTCACTGCCCTGGATATCATCTTTGAGCTGCATATACTTCTGGCTGAGAAGGGCTTCATTGCTGTGGATTTCTACGATGGCTGCATTATGTACGACTTCGAAAAGGAGCGCACATTCGTAGTCGATTTGGATGAATATCAACTGGGGCCATTCACAATGGAAGTGGATCGTTTGCCCGGATCACGTCGCTTCATGGCTCCAGAAGAGTGCGTCAAGGGGAGCGAGATTGACCAGGTGACCAATGTCTTCACCCTGGGACGAACCGTTGTCGAGTTGCTAGGGAGCGGATCAGTTGAGAGGCTTAGGGGCAGTGAAGCCATGAAAGCTGTGATCAGGCGCGCGGTAGATCCCAACCGTGCCCAGAGATATCCCTCGGTGGGGGCATTTGTTGAGGCTTGGAATCAGGCTAAATCCCAAAACTAATAGTTCAATTTCGGGTGGTAGGCCAAACGCGTTGGCCGTCAAGATCTCAGCCCACCGCGGATGGGCAAACACCCACAATTAAGCTTTGAGATGCATGCGTCGGAAGAGCCACACGCCGATGGCAAAGTAGATCACCGAGAGCAGGCTCAGAGCGCATAGTTCATAGATCACACCATCTAAGCCAACCCCAAGGGTGAAAACTTTGTTCAAGGCTGCCACGGCGTGCGTTGGTGGGAGAATGTCGACGATGCTGATGTCGCGGCCTGCGATGGTGAAGAGTGTGCCCATAGGCACTGGGAAGGCAGCCCCGCTCAAGAACATGAAGAATCCAAAGGGGAAATTGGCGATCACAAAGGCCTGTGAGACCGTTTTCGAGAAGCTGGCCACGATCATGCCCACACCGATGATCGAGAGGCTGGTGATGATGCCCACCAGAATGGCGATCCATAAAGCTCCCTGGCTGCGGAAGCCGAAGGCCGCGGCCGTAGCAAATGTTACCAATATCGTCACGACCGCAATCAGCACCAGCCAGGTTGTGGTTCCGCTGAGATACTCAAAGGCAGTCAAGCGGGTGATCTTGAGACGCTGCAAAGTGCCGCTTTCGATATCTCGTGCGACCATCATGGCGGCCTGGAACATGATCAAGATCACGGCGAATACAAACAAGCCAGGAATATAGATCTCGAACTCGGTGCGTGCAGCGGAACCACCTAAAGCAGTCTCAAGCAATTCGACTGCCCGATATTCGCTAGTCATGGAGACGGTGTAAGAATCGAGGGCTGTAATTGCCATCACCGCGGCAACCGTGTAGTAAGGATTGGTTAAATCGCCAACGAATTCAAGCGTGGTTGTCGGGGTTTCGCCACTCTGAGCTTCGGCTATTACCTGAGAGAAATCTGGCGGGATGATGATCAGGACAGTGGCATCTCGATCACGTAAGCTTTTCTCGCCTGCGGGGCGATCTGTGATGGATTTGACTCTCAAAATGGGACTGCCATCTTTGAAAGTCAGCACTTCCATGGCACTGATAGCCTCTTCTCCGGACTTTAGGTTGCTTCCGTCCGAGAGGGTGATACCCACGTCATGGTTGATCACCAATATCCCATACGATGTGGTGACATTACCCCCGGTGAACATCCAATAAATGAAGACGAACAGCGGCGCGAAAGCCAGACTCAAGCCGAGGATCCAAAGATCGCGTTTTTGCTCACGGGCGCATTTGCGCAGTACACTCAGGAATCTCATTCTCGCAACCTCCGCCCAGTTAAGGCGATAAAAACATCTTCGAGGGTGTTAGCCCGCAGGTGAATTTCACCGACTTGCCCCCCTGCGCGTTGAATAGCGTTGATGATGGTGGGCAGTTTGTCAGCGATGTTTATTCCTCTTAAAGAGACCATGTCATCGCGAGGAGCGTTTTCTACGACGAAGCGATCTGCCTCTTGAGGTGGTGGGGATTGCCACGCTGCACTTTGTTCCGATCGCAATGACAAATCAGGGAGAGCTTCTTCGATTGCTGCCATTGCCTGCTCCGGCGAGATTTCCTTGATCTCTAACTCCAGCACATCGCCCTCGCCGATGGTGCGCTTTAATTCTTCGGGCGTATCCACAACGAGCAGTACACCATGATCAATGATCGCCACCCGGTCAGCCAAGCGCTCGGCTTCATCCATGTTGTGCGTGGTCAGGATGATGGTTTTCTTTTTTGCCAAAGAACGGATATACTCTCGAACCAGCACGCGACTCTGAGGGTCGAGCCCGGCTTCGGGCTCATCGAGCACTAAAATCTCCGGATCATGGACTAAGGCTAAAGCCACGTTGAGCCGCCGCTTCATGCCCCCGGAGAGCGTCGCAGACAGTTTGTCTCGCTTCTCGCTCAATCCCAAAAGCGCCAAAAGTTCTTCCCCACGCTGGCGTGCTACTTTGCGCGACACTCCATACATCTCACCGATGAATTCGAGCTGCTCGAGGCAAGTCAACTTCTCCCACAAGATTGTCTCTTGAGGGCATACTCCTACTCGAGTGAATGCTTCAACTTGGCCCCCATGGACCGGCAATCCGTGGATACTCACTGAGCCTGCGTCTGGCTCCAACAGCCCGCATATCATGCTAATCGAGGTGGTCTTCCCCGCTCCGTTGGGACCCAACAAACCAAAGACTTCACCTTGGTAGACATCCAGTGAGAGTTCATCAACAGCGGTCAACGATCCGAATTTTTTGGTCAAACCCTGCGCTTGCAGGACAACTTTGTTCATAACACCTCGATCATTGCCCAGATGAAGGCAATTGTAATTACGAATACTGAAATCCAGGCCCAACCGGCGGGGTCAGAAGCGCCAGCGCCAATGCCCTGCGGTGTGAAACGTAAAAGGGGAAGATCCTCTACCTTACTTTGCAAATCTTCTTCGCTGATCTTGCGGGGGTTGTAGCCCTCGAAGTAACCTGCGAGCCCGGCGTTTTTGAGAATCTGGCGGGAAACGATCAGTTTTTTGTGAGCATCGGATGACTCATTTGCGGATGCAAAGATCGCACCACCAGGCAGGATCAGCTCAACTTTAGGGTTGGCCATTATATTGCGGAACCAGTCTGAAGTTCTGCGTCCCCCTGAAATACAGTAAATATTTCCATCCTTGATGGCATAGTTCACAGGAACGAAGTATGTCTTGCCACTCTTACGGCCAATGACTTTCATGACCATGATGTATCCGGTAAAGGGGTTGCCCATAAAGGGGCCTAATCCCAAGCGGAACAGAGGTACCATGAAGAACTTGTTCAAAAACCAGAAAAAACGAGCTAATGCAGGCGGCATGATAAACCTCCGGTACAAAATTGATCAAAATGGTTGGTGCTCAAAAAATTAGCGCCTTGCACGCAAAGTGCGCCGAGTTTTTTATAGTTTATCTCTGCGCACCCAGCGAACTCCGCGGTTAATCTGTGAGATGATGTAAATAGAATCTCTTTCATTTTCCAATTCCACGCAAAATCATATTTACCATGGCATCGACGACGCGTTCATGTGGCATATCGGCGTCGGTGACCTGGAAATAATCATTGATAAAGGGAAACAGTAGTGCATCTCCAACGGCGATCATTAAGGAATTGATTACCCGGACCGTCGCGGCATAATCCACATCGGATTGGATTTCGCCACGCTCAGCGGCTTGTGTCAGGATGCCTTCGACTGTATTACGCATCGCCTCAGCAATCGGTCGGACGATACTATCAGAAAGCGCGGGGTCTCCTTGATAAGCGGCGCGGCCAAAGAAACGTGCCAATCCGGCTTCGGTCTGACTCCATTCGACACCGCCCAAAATATAATAGCGCAAGCCTTCTTCCAGGGGGAGCGCCGAGAGCATGGGCTTGAACTGACTAAATAGATCCACCAAATAGCGCACACACAAAGCTATGGTGAAATCGAGCAGCCCTTCGCGGTTACCAAAATACTGGTATAGTGAACCAATAGACACTTCAGCGCGGCGAGCGACTTCTTTGATATTGAGGGAGGCGGGACCTTTTTCGCTGGCTTCCTCTAGAATGGCGTTGAGCACCGTTTGCTGCCGTTCGGGGTCTAACCGCCGGAAAGTGCGCGTGACCAAGCCCTCCTGCTCGAATTGTAAGATGTGGGTGTGAATTTGAGACCAATCAGATATTAGCATATATGAACCTATAGTTCATATTATATACTTATTGAGTTCGTAAGTCAAGTTCGAGTACAATTTTGGGTGGAGAAGAATATGAAAAATAACGCTATTCAAAGAGTTCTAACGATATATTATGGTGTTTTGCAAAGCGCTCACCTGCTGACCTTGCTGCGAGCGAGTTTCATCATCCTTCAGACCGGCGAGATACCATTTCCGGCGCTCTCGCCACCAGGAGGCTGGTTGCCACAGGCGATTCCATTCTTAGTAGGCATGGGGGTTGTTGACGCGGTGGCAATTGTGCTGGCGTTGATCTTTGTATTCCAAACGAACATTCGCAAGAATTATCAGCCGATTATCGGGATCATTTCCATGACTATTGCTATGGCTTCAGCAGTGCAATTTGCAGTGGGTACTATTCCGAGTGGTGCCTGGTCAGCACATCCGCTAGCCTATGGATTGATGGTGGTACTATTTGCGCCCGTGATTCCTTTGTACTTTCTTTTGCTTCAATCTAATTAACGCCATGTGTAATTATTTTTCATATAACTGTCATCCTGAGCGAAGCGAAGGATCTGCAACTCTGTTGCGAGAGATTCTTCGCCCTGCCGTTGGCAAGGGCTCACGCCGAAGGCGGGCCTATGGCCATGACAAAATAATTAAAAAACTTGCACGCCAGATTAATTAATCCCTAAAGGTGTTTCCATGTCTCTCTTCTATTCATCCATCCTGATCGCAATTTGCTCGACGTTGCTTTATCACATCACCATCAAGTTCACCCCCGCGGATGCCAATCCAGCCCTTTCGCTGATTGTGACTTATTTGACCGCCATCATCTTGTGCGTGATATTGTTATTCTTCATCCCGCTTAAATCCAGTATTGCTGACGGATTGAAGCAACTCAATTGGGCCAGTGTTGGCCTGGCATTCGCATTGGTGGGCTTAGAAATTGGTTTCATTCTTGTCTATAGGGCGGGGTGGAATATCAGCACTGCGGCGATTGTGGTCAATGCGACGATTACTGTATTGCTTGTGCCGGTGGGAATCATGATGTTCAGCGAGAAGCTATCGGCGATGAATTATATGGGTATTGTTGTGTGCATTGCTGGTTTGGTGATGGTCAATGTCAAGTGATCCCCGATCGCTTTCTCAAGAGCGCTTTGGCCGCTTTGCGAAAGGTTATGTCACCAGCCAGACGCATGCTAAGGGCTTCGAACTGGAGCGTCTACTCGACATCGCCCAACCTGAATCCGACTGGAGTGTATTGGATATTGCCACGGGGGGAGGTCATACGGCGCTCAAGTTTTTGCCGTTCGTGGAGTGGGTCGTCGCTGCCGATATCACCCCCAATATGATGGCAGCGGCGAGAGAATTCATCACAAGGCAGGGTAATGGTAATGTGCAATTCCTGGCTGCTGATGCAGAACATCTGCCATTAGTGGAAGGGCACTTTGACCTGATCACTTGCCGTATCGCCCCGCATCATTTCCCAAATTGTGCAAAATTCGTCAGGGATGCTGCAAGAACACTCAAACTTGGGGGACTGCTATTGGTTCAGGATCAGTTGGTGCCAGATGATGATGTCTTGGCACGCTATGTCAACGACTTTGAGCGGTTGCGTGATCCCAGTCACAACTGGGCTTATACGCAGGCTGATTGGGTGGAGATGTTCAAAGACGCTGGTTTGGTTGTTGAGCACACCGAATCAATTATCAAAGAGCACCGGCTCATTCCCTGGGCAGAACGTCAGGGCTGCACGGCTGAGGTTATGGATCGATTGAGGCAAATGTTGCTCGATGCACCGCCCATCGCATCCGAGTGGTTACAGGCCAAAGATATCTTCACTCCCGAGGCTACATTTGTAAATCATCACATTATTATCGCGGGGAGAAACCACAGATGACTCCACTAAAAAAACTACCAGACGAGGGCTTCCGCCGGAATATATGGGGATGGTTGCACCGCAACCACCCCCATATATTCCGGCGGGAAACTCGCTTGGTGGCTTTTTGCAGTAAAGTCACAGATGACCACAGATGAATGAGATGGTTTGATTATTATCTGTATTCATCCCATTCATCTGTGGTTGATTTTTTGCCAGAGTGACCTTATTTGTTCTCACCCCATAACTCCGTCTATTACTTGTTGCATAAGCTCAACATAGACCAACAAGGCCGTTCGCCCCTCCTCGGTGATGCGCAGCAGCGTGCGGGGGATTTTGTCAACGAACTCCTTGGTGATGTCAATATAGCCAGCGTTCTCCAATTTACTCATGTGAGAGGAGAGATTACCGCGCGTCAGCCCCGTTTGACGCTCTACAAAGAGGAAGTCAGCGCTTTCGACCACGTGCAGTGTTGCCAGGATCATCAAGCGCGCGGGTTCGTGGATCAGCTTGTCGATCTCTGTCAGGGGTTGCAGTTCTACGTTGGCAGGATCAGGCATGGGGAACCTCGTCAACATCCAAACTTTGAGGGGGATTCCTACGCATGAAT
>JADHTJ010000144.1 GCA_016785015.1 Anaerolineales bacterium | reverse complement strand
GCATCATTGGCGGTAAACAACACATCCAGATCGTAGCATGTGCCACCGTTGAAAGCCATGCTCGACCAGCCCGGACCGAGTGGGTCGGGAGCAAAGGAGTCAGCAGATGCAGTGGGTGGCGCGATGGTAGGCGGTTCTGCGGTCGGTGGCTCTGCAGTTGGCGGCGCGGCAGTTGGCGGCGCGGTAGTGGGTGGCAATGGAGAGGATTGTGACTGCATAGTCATCTCCACGAATTGGGCTTGGGACGTTTGAGCAACGGCGGTGTCGAAGGCGGCTTGAGAATCTTGCGTGGCTGGGCCAGATATGTTGCAAGCCAAAGTCATTGCAAATACAATTGCCAGTACTAAGCTGAGTGTTTTTCGATTTCCCATCGATATGTCTCCAGATGAAAGGAATAACTTTGGCTCGCGAGCAGGTGATGGTCATGCACCTGCTCGCGTAGGGCTGTCATTCACCACAATAGGCGTAGTTGTGGACGTACTCGCCAGACCAGCTCTCGTTGTTGAAAGCATCTTCCGTTCTGACTTTGTACACCAGGGAGCCTGCAAAGCCATCGGTTTCGATGCCGACCTGGCTGACCCACTGATCGCCACTGGAATTGTACATCTGGATCCAGGCCCAACCGGCATCGTTATGGTTGAACCAGAATTCTGCCCAGATCACGCCCGAGGGGTCAGACATGTCCGCCTCGCCGTAGATCGTACAACCTTCCCAGAAATGGGTCACGTAGTTAACTGTTGGTCCGGTTGTGTCGGCTGGTGCCGCGTAGACTTCTACATTTGTCCAGTAATCTGTGGCAGAATTATCCATCTCTAACACTTGCAGATGATAGGTATATGTTTCTGTAGGACATTCAGAATCGCTGCCGCTGGGGTTCACGACAGTGCCTTCGAAATAGACCGCCTGGAAATCTCCATAGACATTCCAATTTAGCGTGGTGCACTCACCCTGGTTGATGTATGGGGGTGCAGCCCAGAAATCGGCTGAAGATTGCGTGTATGCCGTAGCAGTTGGCGTGGGGGTAGGAGTCTCTGTAAGGGTTAGTGTCGCAGTAGGCGTTTCGCTAGGGGCGGGAGATGGAGTCGGTGTCGCTGTAGGCGTTTCAGAATATGCCGCTGTGGGCGTTGGCGTCCAGGTAGGATCTGCGTCCGCATCATCTTGGGGGATGATGGGGCCTGTCTCTTCAATCACGGTGTCATCGCAGGTGCCAACGCAGAATGTCACTGAAGAGGGGCTGCTCGTTCCACCCCCAGTGGTGTGCGCGGTTGCCTCGAGCGTGTACTTGCCTTCGGCGGGCGGCTGCCATTCTTGATCGAGGCGCGCCATGATGGCACTGCCCTCGGTGCTGATGGCATATGTCGTGCCTTCAGGTATTGCTTCTCCATTAACTTTCAAGCTAATCCCTGATATTCCACTGGCATCGGTGGCATAGACCACAAAATTGATAGTTTGATTGGGCAGATCCATGCCATTGAAGGGGAATTCGATCCAAGCATCAGTGCCTGTCGCTGAGCTTTCTTGCGTTACGGCAGATCCGCTCAGGAGCAGTGAAATCATCACCATGGCAAACCACATAAAGTAAGTCTGGAAACCATTCTTGGGAAAAGAGTTAGTATTTTTCATCTTTGCTCTCCTGCTGCTATTTCATCTGCTCGATATCTTTGCCACGGACGATGAGAAGGTTATTATCCGGATTGGGGTCCTTGAAATTGGGATTCTTAGGTTTTTCGTATATGCCTGCTTCCCACATTTCTACCCTGAAACCTCTCTCACAATTTTCCAAGTCCTTGGCGCAAAAATAGACAAAATTCTGATCGACGTAATCGCCTAGTGATATCCACTGCGGCAGGTTCGACTGCACGTTGATTATGGTTTCACCTGCCCAAGGTCCATCGACATTGAATTCACCTTTATCGTTGTACAGACCCCAGGTGACACCGTATCCAATGCGGTTGTTGTACAAGGTTTCGGGGCCTTTGTTTTCAATATAGGCAAACAGTCGATATCCAATCCGCTCGAGTTTGGTGACAGCGAGATCTGCTTGTGCGAAGACAACGCCGCCACTGGATGTAGCAGTAGGCTGTTGTCCCGTAAGCTCTACCGTCAATTCACAGGAATCATCGGGAGTTTTGATCGTAAGGGTCCAGGGGTCTTGTTTCCAGGAAGCCACCGGGGGCACCAAACCAGCACCTTTGCAGACGCTATCTTGGGCTACATAACCCTGGGTATCGACCCCACTGACGGAGAACCGAATGGTCAAGAACTCTTTTTCGGCCAAAGCCAACCCCAGGGCGTTATGCGGCCGGCGGCCATCAAAGGTCCAGGGTTTCAAGTCGTAGCTGGCCTCTTTGAGCCAATACACATCCGCTAAGCGCCGGAAATCGTTGACGTAGATCTTGAGCTGCGCCCCGCCTGGGCCGTAGGGCATATCGTTGATCTTCAGGGTTTTGAAAGTCACCCCGGCAATGGCGTAGGCAGCTTCGGAATCGCCTTCGAGTTTGTTGCTGCGGCCAGATTCGCCCTGACGTCCATAGGCGCTGACCTCGTAGCGGTACAGGCAGCCCATCGGTTCGCTGCGGAAGGGAATTTCGGTCTCTTGTTTGGGAGAGGCAATGATCACTGGAGCATAAATTTGCGTATCCATGCCTGGGCAGCTGTAACTGCGATACAACAGGAACCCATCGATGTTCTTGCCCGCACCGCTAAAGTGCCAATCCCAGGTGATTACACGTGAGTTGGTTGTGGTGCGTTTGACACGTAAGTTGGTTGGCGCAGGGAAATCGGTAGTGGTGCCTTTACCCGTCCATTTGAGATCTTCGACCCAGATCTTGTACTCAACTTTGAAGTTGTCATTTTGAGCAATGTAGTACCGGTCGTCCTTGACTTCGATATCGCTCGGCAAATGCGAGTTGTAAGCCTCTCCAAGGTCTGTTGGGCCGCGGGGATCGCTCCAGGAAGCCCGAGTGTACGCCGAAGACCAGAATTTGGCCGTGATGTGTTGATCTGGGTTGAGGAAAAAGGATGAGGTTACGGAAACGACTTCATCGGGCATTTGCCAATCCCCAGTGGGGATATATTGTCCCTGGTCCTTAGGCAGCCGTCGGCCTGGACTATTGTTGATGCTGTACCAAAGGGCCGCAAAACCTGAGCCGCCGCGTTTGGGTTCCATGCCCAGTGTTTTGACATGAATGTATTTGACCCGATTTGGATCATCTATACAGGCTGAAGTCGGTTTGACTTCCACATAAACGGGCGCGCTGCGGGAAGTGCTGATCATATTCTGTTGGATCACACCCACAGCAACCTGGTCTTGCGGAATCACTTCCAGCTTGCCCTGCGCCTCAACGGCATATTCATAGGTTCCTGGATGGGGAACATCATCGACGTAGCTGGTTTGATCTTTGGCAACTGTGGCCACATATTGTGGCGCGACCTGATCGGGTTTGAGACGGCGGTAAACGGTAAAGCCGCTTTCATTGGCAGAATTATCCTTCCAATTCAGGGTGACTTTGCAATCATTAGTCAATACGGTCAATGAGTCAGGCGCGGAAAGATCAGGATTGGTACCATTTTGAATAGGTTGAAACCCAGGGAAAATGTTAGGGGCGATCTGGACGACCCCACCCTGACCAGGTTGGAATCCAGGTATGGCTACAGCACCCCCTGGCGGCTGGATGGGTAATAGACCTGGCAAAATATTTGCCTGACCACCGGGCTGCCCGCCCTGTTGCCCGCCCTGTTGACCCGCAGGTGGTTTTGCAGGTTGAGCCGGGGGTTGGTTGGATCGCGCTCCAGGCACAACGACCACCTGTCCAGGGTTCAGTGGCCCCTTGACACCCGGGTTGGCATCCTGAATTACAGAAGCCGAACTGCCCGTATCATTAGCAATGCTGTCCACAGTATCACCATCTTGAGCAATGTAGTGAATCTGCTCTGCTTTGTCTGGAGCAGCGGCCTGAACATTGCTGACAGTCACATGTACCACCAAAGATTCGCCCAATGCGCCGGCGCTGTTATACGCTCGAGCGACCATCGAGTGGGTGCCGGGTTCAGTACCCATCATGCCGTAGCTTAGCGTAAGCGGGTTGACGCCATTGACTTCGGTCTCAGGGGCAGATTGCGAGAGTACCAGCACATCATCCACCCACAAGTCCAGGCGCACAACGCCTAAGACATCGCGCGCACTCACAAAAATTGGAAAGGGTTGATTGAGATCCACCTGAATACCAGCTATTGGTTCCTGGAAAGCAACCACAGGGCCTGGTACCACAAACTGAGCGTCATCGGAAGCTGCACTATCTATTCCAGGCAGGTTGCAAGCCAGCACCGCAATAAACAAAGCTGCGATGATCCACAAAGTTGTTCGTAATTGATATTTTCGATTCATAATCAGCTCTCCTATCGGGTCAAAAAACTACTATATCTGCATACTGTAATATTGTTATTATGGACAACCACCGTTGTAAACGTATTCAATCCAGGGCCAGCTTGGGGGTCCGTTCTGCATTTGGATTATTCCCGCAAAGGGTCCAGTATAGTAGTAGGTGCCATCAAACCACTCGGTTCCAGCGGCGTTTTCCACTCTAAAAGTTACTGAATAGACTCCCGAATTGTGAGAAACAAGCGAATAATAGCCGCTATCATCGTGGCCTAAATCGATAAAGAAGTCGAAGCCGCCGTTCTCATAGAAATCAAAGGCCGCGCAGTGGATGTTATTATTTGCGTCCCAGAATTCCCCGGCGTACCAACCGCCTTGCCCGTAGTTGGTCAGCATCTGAGGCAAGGTTGGGTCGATCAGTGTCACCGAGCCAGATTGATCGTTGAAGCTGCCAGTGGGCAGGGGATAGTAAGCCTGTTTTTGGCCGCCGCTCCAGAACCCGACCCCCGCGGCATAATTGTGATTTCCCGCAGGAACTTGAACATCCAGCGAAAAACCGATCATGATCGTTTGCGCTTCGCTAAGGATGACATCCTGGCCATCAATCAGCAGTTCCACAACTGGGTGAGATGAGTTATTGATGAAGGTTACTGTGCCCCCGGCACCTCCGCCAGGGTTGTTACCCCCAGGAGGGATGATCTGAATGTCAATCTGAGCCCATTTTTCAGTTGTGTTGTCGCAAGTTGATCCCCAGGCGGTCAGGAAATGTGTATAAGTGGCATTGCCTTCGTTGGGGTCCACAAAATAGGCGTATGTATCTGTCGCGTTGACTTCGTTGTTATCCAGAAAAACCTTGCAGGCATCCCAGACTTCCCATTCTAAGAGGATCATATCTCCCCGTGCAGCGCTGACTGGCCCCAAGAAATAGCGGATATCGGCTTCAGGTGCCACGGGAGGCTGGCCGACGACACCACCACCGCAGTAGAACACAGGCATGGACATCATGGGCGTATCTGTGGTTTTGCCGTTTTTATCGACAACTTGAATGTAGAAATCGACCGCCCCGTCATCTGTGCCCATGACATTAGGTGCCTCAGTGCCTGCATCCATGTCTCCGGCATAATCGCCAATGCCGAGTTGGTACATCGTTGTTGAGTAATTTCCCCACGAGCCGACAGCGCTGGAATACCCATAATAGATGGTTGCTGAAGCAATCTGATCTAGGGGATCGATAGTAGCCTGCACATTGAGTGAAGTTGGCTCGTTGGTGCAGGGCCCGTAGTAAACACCATTGAGAGGGTAGAACTGAATATTGCTGATGCTGATCGCACCGGCGTTCGCCCCTCCAGGAGGTTGTGCCTGACCGCCGCAAGGCCAGACCTCAACTCCGTAGACGAAACCATTGGGTTCAGTTTGAATATTTCCAGCTGCATCCATGGCAAAAATCTGATACTGCATGCTGCCATCGTTGCCTTTAAGCTCGCCATTAGCTTTCTTAGTGACATCGATTGTGACCTGGTATTGTTTACCCCCTGTGGAAGTCATGTTAGCCTGATTCCATTGGTTGCCGCCAATGCCTGCTGAAAAACTTAAGTACTGATAATTCACCCAAACCTGGCTGAGCGCCCCAGAATTATCAGTCGCATCGGCATAAATGGTCACTGTAGTGGGTCCGCAACCTTTTTGATAATACACTTTAGATGCCGAAGTGTTGACATTGGAGATTAGCGGAGCGGTTGAATCGCTTGCCGCTGAGGCTTGCGTAGGCCGCCCGGTTGGTGTTGGGGGTGGGATGGGAGTTTGTGCAGTAGAACTTCCTGTGCTGCCCGCTGGGGTAACTGCCTGTATGGTCACAGGGATCAGAGGAGATTGATTGTTAACGGGTACAGATTGAATGGTTAATGCGACCGAAGTAGCTGCTGCATCGACATCCAAATCGACATTTTGCGTAACACTGCAGGCCAGTACCATCAAAATTAATCCGAGTGCAGCCGAGGCAATATATTTGAGATTATAAGGATACGTTGAATTCATACCAGAATGCTCCTCATTGTTGTGCGGTGTTGCTTCGTGCAATGTTTGAGAAACTCCATATTTTCCTAGGGTTGGATTCCGGGGATGCCCCAATCCGCCAATCGGGTATTGACTGTGCCCAGTCTACCTGTGGCGGTATAGAAATTCTCTAAGGCATTTGCCTCTCGCTGCGCAGAGTACTCTCGCGAAAGGAATGAGTACAAAGCAATCTCTGCCTCTGAGAAATTGGAATCGGAAAGCAATACGATAGCGATATTGAAATCTGTCTGTGCCGCAGGATAAGCGGGTTGGCGTGGGCCGCCAGCTGCGGCCATGATTTGCTCGATGGAATATGTCTCTATACTCCCAGGAACGACGCGTTCCAGATCCGATAGGTCCAGATCGTGCAGGATCTGAACATCGGGTACTTCTTCGGGGGGAATCATGCCCATCAAATACAATTCTAGGGGGGCAAATCGATCTTCGAACCAGCCGGCTGTGAAAGTTCCGTCCCCATTGGGGGTGAAGAAATATAATCCATCGGAGGTTTCATAGCCTTCGCTCATCATACCGGAGATATCTGTACTACCGCTCCAATGGATTCCAGTTGAGATACCTTGTTCCACACCCACAAAGGCCCCCCAGCTGTGGCCGATCTCGTGGTTGAGGAACCCAAAAGAAGAATAAGTCATAGCCAATAAGCGACCTTGAGAGCCAAACTCAGCGGTATAGTCTGGTTGATCGGTCCCGATATTGGTTGCTGCGCTGCGCAAACTGCCGGAATGAGCTTTCATGCCCAAATCGCCGCGCACAACCATGAAATTGATAAAATCAAATTCATCTGGATAGATTGCATAAAATTTCTTGGCGATGGATGGGCCATCGTAATCGGTGATATTGGGGAAATTGCCTGTGTAAGTTTCACCTGCAGGGTCAACGATGAAGATGGCATATTCGCTAGCATAGAGACCATCCCCAACTTGATCGGCAGCAAACTCGAGCTTCGATGAAACAACTCTCAATTCCATGAAACTGATCAACTCTGACTGACCTGAACCATATGAGATTTCAATTGATAGCCAAATGGTCGCTAGATCAACATCAACATTGTTTTCATTCCAGGCGATAGGGAAAAGTAGATCTTCGGGAAACATAGTTGAAGTGATACTGCCCAGGGTAAAGGTTCCATCTCCCGCGACCGCGTCTCCGTTGGAACCGTCATCGTATAGCTGGTAAACTGGCTCGTCGGCGAATTCAGGCTTGAGTGTCACGCCCGCGACATTCCCGCTGGTGTAGATCTCCAGGGTGGTGCTGTCACTACCATTGTCGTAGATGGCCGTAGGGCTGAAGCGGTAATAGACTGCTTCTTGAGCAGCGACTGGTTCAAGGGGAGAAAGAAAGCAAAATATAGTAACCAACCCTAAAAAGATACAAAATAAATTTCGTGTTTTCATGCTTTGCTCCATTTGTTAAAAATCATAGCTTATTTCAACTTGCTCGATAGTGTTTCTTTATCTGGATGAGTTTCAAGCTGTGTTCTAAAATACTCAAGCAATTCTTCAACGTTGCGTATCACTGTAGTTTCACCACTGCGAATATGTTGAATTTGCCCATTCCAGTTTGCTTGTGGCGTACCTTCATGCCAAAGCCGTACAATATAGGTTTCTCGAAAAGGTTGGGTGTCGGAATGTTTGTCCATATTTAATACAAAGGTAAAAAAACTGATCCTCTTTTTCGAGTATCAGTTTATATTTCGTCTATCTCAGAAGTGTCTTGATATGTTCAGTGTTGTGGAAACTTTGGGGACATTTTATGCGCTGCCCCTGGTTTCGATGTTGTGCCCTGCTTTGCGGAGTGCTGCAAGATCTCTTTTGATCGTACGGTCACTGACCTCTAGGGCACTGGCCAAATTTTCTACGCTTGGCATGGCGCCTTGCGATTCTGCTTCGTCTAAGAGGCGCAGCAGGCGATGCTGACGGCGCGCAATTTTCCCGCTGATTTCATCATCTTTAGGAATTTTCACTGTCCAGGCAATTTCTACCAAGTCATCATCAACGAGGGCGCGCCCCAGCGGAGCAGTTGCTTTAGGTAAGTGAACTTGCTTCTTATTCGTTGTCTGCCCGAGTATATATTCATGATAGTCATCCCAAATCGGCTGTCCCGGGCTGATATCGTGCAAATAGGCGTGTCGACGTTCGAGGTCAGATATGTTATTGGCAAATTGCATCAATAATTGATAGGCATCTTCCAGGGCAGCTTTTCCCCTTTCGGTCTCTCCCACTTCGAGCAAGGCTTTATAAGCGCCTACATAAGCCAATAACGGATCGCCAATGCCTTCATGTCCGTGTTCTTCAATCCAGGTAAGAACCTGATTGGCGTACTCTACTGCCTCCGTGTGATTACTCTCCGCCGTGGCGACTCGCGCCAACCCTGCTAATGCGTCATTGGTCATGGCGTGCAGGCCAACCTCTTTACGAAGTTCTAGGCCTCGCAAATAAGCCTCACGCGCTTCTCCTAATTCGCCCAACTCCTCGAGCACGAGACCCAAGAAAACCCATCCATAGCCTTCTAGGCGACGATTGCCGATCGTTTGGGCGATTTCGCAAACTTGTATCAGATGTTCTTTTGCTTCATCAGGTTTACCGCTATCGGACAATGTGATGGCAAGATTGTAAAGGCTGGAAGCTTCTAAACGGCGATCGCCCATAGAACGTCTTTGCTCGAGAGCGTTTTGATGGTTATCAATTGCGGCGGGAAAATCTACCAGATAATGGAAGACACCTCCCAAATTGTTGTGAATGTCTGACAGCACAGCCTGATCTCCCGTGGGCTTAGCTATCTCTAAGGCACGCTGTGAATACTCAAGAGAAACGTCATAATTTCCACTATCGAAATAGACAACGCCAAGAGAGTTTAAGGTAATGGCTTGAGCCAAGACATCATTATTTTTGAGGCTTTGTTGATATGCGTTTTCAAGATGCTGGTGCGCTTGCGTATATTCCCCAAGATGACGGAGCATTTGGCCCCATCTTAAATGCGCCATTTGCTCAGTGACTGCATCATCTGCTAGTTCGGCTTTTTCCGCTAAATCGCCAACCACCTCTAGTGCTGAAGGATAGTCGCTGATCGCCTCCCAATAATCTGTCCAATGTAAAGCTAATTGCATGTGTCGTTCTGGTGTACCCAGTGCTGGAAGGTTCAGTAAGGCATCTAGCTGTTCTAAATCCGTTTTTTGTGCCTCTCGCTCACCTATTTGCCCATAGACTGTTTCCCTGGAAAGCAATACTTCAAATTGAATTATCGGATCGGCGTTTTCTGGAATTTTTTCCAATGATTGTAGGGCGCGCGCATAATAAAATATTGCTTCGTTGTTGGCATACAGCGATTTCGCCCTATCTCCAGCGCGTTGGTTAAAGACTGCGGCTTGGTCCCAAACTTCACCCTCAAAGAAATGATGTGCCAGCAATTCAGATTGATCTGTACGATCAGGATAAACTTGTTGGACACTTTCCCCAGCCTGCCGATGCAGTAATGCGCGTTCTTCTTTTGGAATCGCTTCGTAGGCCACCTGACGAATTTTGTCATGGCTAAACTGATAGGCGTCCGATGTTTCTTCAAGGAAGCGCCTTCGCACCAAAGAATTCGCAACGGATAGCACCTGGTGGACTTCTATTTCGGCAGTGCTGCTCAGGAGTGAGAAGTTAAAATCGCGTGCTAATACTGCGGCGGCTTTTAGCACGATACGTTCTTCAACTGATAAGTGTTCCAAGCGAGCTGCAATTGTACGTTCTACAGCTTTTGGCAATGGTAGTTCTGTGTAGTCCGAGGTGGTTTCATCCCAGGGTGTATGCCAGTTGCCGGCATCATCTTGTGCCAGAATACCTTCATCAGATAATGCCCGGAGAGTTTCAAGAATAAATAGTGGATTGCCCTGTGTTTCCTGGAAAAGACGCTTTTCGAATAATGGAACTTCATCTGATAATCCCAGGCTTCGGCGGATCATTTCACTCGTCGCCTCGAGAGACAATCGTTCTAATAAGATGTGCTTCTTCATCCCAGCACTACTCAACGCGGCTAATCTTTTCCACAAAGAATCGCGCACTTTAACATCTTCTCCACGATATGTGCCCATTAATATCACTCGTGTGTTATGAAGGTGAGGGACCAACTCAATAAGTAAGTCAAGATTATCTTCATTTGACCAGTGCAGGTCATCAATAATAATTAATAGGGGCGTGATCTGTCCCCAGGCTGAAAGGAATTTTGCAAACGCCTGAACCAAACGTTCGTGTTCGCGATTTGGGCTGAGTGCAGGTGCCGCGGTTAGTTCAGGGAGTTCTTTTTGTAATTGAGGAAATAGGGGGAATAGCACTCTGAACCAGACCTTATCCATTAATTGGGAAAGTTGATTGATGCGTAAAGTAGTTAAACCGCCTGTGAAAGCATCGGTGATTGATGCATAGGGCGAAGCAATATCTCCTTCTCGGTTGCTTCCCCAAAGGGATTGAATACCGCGCCAATCAGCATCCCTAACAATCTCGTTCATCAAGCGAGTTTTCCCAATTCCTGCCTCCCCCTCGATTAAAACAAAGCCCCCAATTCCTCTAATCGCTTCATCCAAGAACCGAATGATTGTTTCGCGATCATTATCTCGGCCAATTAGCGGAAGTTGTGCTGGACGAGATTCGTCCAATGACCAGGGTGTGGTTGGTGAGATAACCTTTGGTAAATAGGGTGCTTGTACGTCTGGTGCGCGTATGGCGATTTCTTGACCTAAAGCGCGTGTTTGCTGATCTACTTCGAGCCCAAACTCTTCTTCTAATATCTTGCAGCAAGTTTCGAATTGCGCTAAAGCAGCTTCCGGACGATCGAGTGCAAAATACAGTCGCATTACTTCCCGGTGGGCAGCTTCACGATAAGGATCAGCTTGCGTTAATTTTAAGGCGAAATCCAGTGCCTGAGAAAATTTTCCATTCGATTTCTCAATATCAACCAGCTTTTCCAGCACTCGCAAATACAGCTCTCTCAAACGCTCGCGGGCTACAAATACCCAGTCATCGTACAAGCCTTCTAAGAGATCTCCCCGATATAGTTTTACTGCCTGTTGTAAAGTCTGGGAATTTGTATTTTTTCCGTCAATAGACTCTTTAGACAATTTCTCGAAGGTTTCAATGTCGATCCAAAGATCAGTACTTTTCGAAACCTGGATATGTTGTGAATCGCTTTCAAGGATTTCTGGTATTACGTTACGTATGCGCCAGAGGGCCTGGGTCAATGCTCTTCGAGCCCGAGCTTCATCCATTTCAGGCCAAAATGATCCCGCTAGTTTTAATCGAGATTGGGTTTGAGAAT